>JBPCIR010000075.1:0-6089 GCA_051006095.1 Rubrobacter sp.
CTCGACGAGGACTTCTACGACCGCTACACGGTCGACCCTGGCCGCGACGCACCAGGCAGATAGAACAGCCCTCTAGAACCCCAGGCGCGTGTTGATATCGGCCCATTCGGCCGTCGAGGAGATCCTCTCGAGGACGTTCCTCAGCTCCAGTATATCGTCCTCGGAGAACGCCTCGCGTCCAGCGTCTGGTACGAAGTTCATCACGCGTCCGTCCGAATAGCGAACGACGATCCGGGTAACCCCGACGCCCTGTTCCGCGGGCCCGTGCGCCTTTCTGGTCCGCTCTATACCGTGCAAACCTTCCTCCTCTAGTTCTTCTTGCCTTTGCGGATACTGTGGGCCATAGCGTCGATGTAAACCGCCATCTGGTGCAGTTCGTAGGACTCGAACTCCTCGCGCTGCTTCGGGGTGAAGACGTCCTCGTCGCCGTTATCGAACTCGATGACGATCTCCTTTATGCCGTACGCATCCATGTTGCTGCCCGCCACGTC
The DNA here is from genome assembly GCA_051006095.1 of Rubrobacter sp. GTDB lineage: Bacteria > Actinomycetota > Rubrobacteria > Rubrobacterales > Rubrobacteraceae > Rubrobacter_D. The sequence continues at coordinate 492 of JBPCIR010000075.1, forward strand.
CAGCGGACTGCCCCGCCACTGCCTGTCTGTTCCTTCCATCACCCGCTCCTTCCATCTGCGCGGTTCTCTGGTCTTCGATCCTCCTGCGAATCTTAGAGTATCGGCGGCGCGAGCGTAAGTCATAGCGGCCACAGGGGGCTCGCCGCGACGAGCAGTGGGGCGAAAAGGAGCGCGGGGAGCATGTTCGCCACCCTGACCTCCTTGAGGTCGAGCAGCCCGAGGCCAAGGCCGAAGATCAGGATGCCTCCTGTCGCCGTCGTGCCTGAGATCATTGCGCCGGTTACGACTGCGTCCAGCGACCCTGCCCCGAGCGTCAGCGAGCCCTGGACCACGAGGACCGTCCCGGCCGAGAGCAGCACGCCCCACCCGAGCACGGAGGCGAAGGCCAGCGCCGCGATAAAGTCGAGGGCGCTCTTGAGGGCGAGGAGGCTGTAGTTACCATTGAGGCCGTCCTGAAACGAACCGATAACCGTCAGCGGCCCGACGCAGAACAGGAGGCTCGTTGTCACGAAAGCCCGGCTGACAGGACTCTCGCCCTTGGAGAACCTCCTCTCCAGAGGATCTCCCAACCGCCTGAGACGTGCGTCTATGTCGAGGAGCTCGCCGACAACGAGACCCAGGATCACGCTCGCCAGCGGCACGAGCACGTTGTCGTACTCCAGGAAGTTCGAGACGCCGACGAGCAGCGTTACGATACCGATGGCCTGAATCGCCGTCTCGCGCATGCCTTCGGGTAGCCTGGCGCCTGCGAGAGTGCCGATGCTCCCGCCGACGAGCACGGCGAAAACGTTGATCGCTGTTCCGATACCCACGGGAGCAAGCAGTATATGACATAACCGTTTCTGCTACTCGTGATCCCGACGAATACGGCCCATTATTCTGGGTCTCAGGTCTCCCGCGTCTGGGGACGTGAGTTCTGCCGGGGGAGCAGGAGCACGAACGTGGAGCCAGCGCCGACCTTGCTCGTGGCTTCTATGGTGCCTCCATGGGCCTCGGCGATCTGGCGTGCGATGGAGAGGCCGAGGCCTACCCCTTCCTCGGCCCGCGCCGCGTCGGCCCTGTAGAAGCGCTCGAAGACCAGGGGCAACTGGTCCTCGGAGATCCCGACCCCAGTATCCGAGACGGCCAGGGCGATGTGGTCGCCTTCCCCCTCCACCCTGACCGTGACGTTCCCGCCGTTCGGCGTGTACTTCACAGCGTTGTCCAGGAGAATGGAGGCCACCTGCATTACGCGCTCCCGATCGAATGTGGCCATAGCTTCGTGCTCGCCGGGGATGTACTCCACGGATACTTTGCCGTCAGCGGCGGCAGCCGCGGTCTCGGCCGCTTCTCTCGCCACCGCGCCGAGGTCGTGACGACCTACCTCCATGGGCGCTCCCTCATCCCCGCGGGTTAGCGTAAGTAGGGATTCGATCAAGCCACGCATCTTCGCGGCCTCCCTGCGGATGGCGCCGACGCTCCGATGCGCCGTCTCTCTGTCACCTTCGAGGGCCCACTCGTCGAGCATCCTGGCGTGTCCGCTTATGGAGGTGAGTGGGGTCCTCAGCTCGTGGCTAGCGTCCGCGGCGAAGCGCCGCTGGCGCGAGAGGGCCTCCTCCCTGCGCCTGAAGGCGGCATCGAGACGCGCCAACAGGCCGTTTATGGTAGTGGTCAGGCGTCCGATCTCATCTCTCGGGTACGCAACGGGCAGCCGCCTCGCGAGGTCCCCCTCCCCCATCTCCCGCGCCGTGGCCGTCACGGCCTCGACGGGCCCGAGCGCCGCACGCGCGAGCAGGTACGCCCCGCCGATGGAGAGTAAGAAAGCCACGCCGATACCAGCGGCGAGGATGGCTCCGATAGCCTCTACCCCCTCTAGCGCCGGCTCGTAGGACTTCCCCGCCTCCACGACCCTTGCGCGTCCGCGCGGTGGATCCACGGGCACGGCGTAGATGTAAGCCGGCTCCTGGCCGGAGAACTCGGACGTGCCCGAGGCGGGCTCACCGGAGTCGAGCGCCCTCCGCCAGATGGGATCTCCGGCTCCACCGTTTGACGGGAGGTCGACCGTCTCTGTGAGCACACGTCCCTCTCCGTCCCTGACGATCACGAAGACCCCGTCCAGAGTGAGCTCCTCGATGTCGTCTCGCTCCAGTTCCTCCCCCGAACGTATACTCCTGGCGGCGTTCACGGCCCTTCCTTTCGCAGTATCTTCGACGTTCGAGAGCAGAGCATCCCTGAGCAAGAAGAAGAGCGCCAGGCCGAGGACCAGGAGAATCGTCCCTATCGCGAGGGCGATGAATAGCGTCAGCCGCCACCTGATGGGCAAGACCTCAAGCCCCCCTCAAGGCGTAGCCAGCACCACGCACGGTGCGGATGAGCTTCTCCTCCCCGGGGGCATCCACCTTTCTCCTGAGGTACCCGACGTAGACGTCCACAAGATTGGTCGTCAGGCCGAACTCCTCGTCCCAAACGCGCGAGAGCAGCAGATCTCGGGAGAGCACCCGGCGATCATTTTTGGCCATGAACTCCAGCAGCTCGTACTCGCGGGCCGTCAGCTCTATCTCCCTCTCCCCCCGCCTCACCTCGCGGGTCGAGGTGTTGATCTCCAGGTCGGACACGCGGAGTATCTCATCTCCCTCGGCCCTCCTCAGCAGCGCGCGGATGCGCGCGAGGAGTTCCTCTATGTCGAACGGCTTGGTCAGGTAATCGTCAGCGCCGCGGTCGAGGCTGTGTACTTTGTCGAGCGTGGTGTCGCGGGCTGTCAGCATGATCACAGGCACCCTGCTACCACCCTGGCGCAACCGCTTGAGGACCACGACGCCGTCCAATCCCGGCAGCATGATATCCAGGACGATCAACGCAGGCCCGAACGTCCGCGCCTCCTCCAGGCCCGCGACGCCGTCGTAGGCGCACCGCACCGAAAAGCCGAGGTGCTCGAGCTCGGGTTCGACGAAGCCGGCGATCGAACGGTCGTCCTCCACCAACAATATCCGGGTGCCTGGTCTCATCTACTCCTCGTCGGCTTCTCGCCCGGTATTCTACTTCCGACAGTTCGTGTGGGCCTCCAGCGCCTTCCTGGCCTAACGAACCTGCGCGCATTACGTCACTGTGCCCCTTCGCCCGCCGGCGGCAGGCTATGGTCGTGCGAGGGCTCATACTAGACAGGCTCTCTGAGAGGTAGGTGAGAACCTGCCTGGCAGACTGCGAGTAGAGTGGTCCGTGGCCTGGTCCGTCAGATGTGGCTGGTGGCAGGGATCATAATTAGGGTTTGGAAGTCTGTATAATTTCGGACCGTCATGGCCGGCTTCGAGGGAGTCTTCTAACTTGGATCTCTACGAGTATCAGGGGAAAGAGCTGTTGAGGCACTACGAGCTGGAGACGTTGCCTGGCATCGTCGCGGGGACACCTGAGGAGGCGGGAAGGGCAGCCGAGACACTCGGGGGAACGGTGGCGATCAAAGCCCAGGTCCTCACCGGAGGGCGCGGCAAAGCCGGCGGCATCAAAGTTGTCAATAGCCGGCGGGAGGCCGAAGAGGCGGCCGGAGAGATCCTCGGTATGGACATCCGCGGGCACACCGTCGGGCGCGTCTACGTCGAGCACGGAGAGGAGATAGCCAGGGAGTTCTACCTCTCCATCACGGTGGACAGGACGGCGAAGCGGCCCTTGATCCTGTTCTCCACAGAGGGCGGGGTGGAGATCGAAGAGGTCGCTGAGACGAACCCAGAGGCCATCGTCAGGCTGCACGTAGACCCTCTGCTCGGCCTCCTTCCATACCAGGTGCGTGAGATCACATTCGCCGCCGGGCTGGAAGGAGACGTGGCGAAGGGCGTAGGAATGGTGCTCTCGCACCTGTACAAAGCCTTCGAGGGTCTCGACGCGAGCCTGGTCGAGATCAACCCTCTCGTCGTTACCGGGGAAGGGCGCGTCCTTACGTTGGACGCCAAGGTCACGGTGGACAACTCAAGCCTGTACAGGCACGAAGACATAGCCGGGATGCACGACGTCGAGGCCGCTGACCCGCAGGAGCAGCGGGCGCAGGAGGTCGGGCTGCAGTACGTCAAGCTCGACGGCGACATCGGCATCCTCGGCAACGGGGCCGGGCTCGTGATGAGCACCCTCGACGTCGTCGCCCAGGCCGGTGGCGAGCCAGCCAACTTCTGCGACGTCGGCGGCGGGGCCGACGCCGAGCAGATCTCGACCGCCCTAGACATCGTCACCTCCAACGAGCAGGTCAGGAGCGTGCTCTTCAACATCTTCGGCGGCATTACACGCGGCGACGAGGTGGCACGGGGGTTGCTCTCGGCCATAGAGCGGACGGGGATCACCCTCCCCATAGTCGTCCGTCTCGACGGCACGAACGCCGAGGAGGGTCGCAGGATCCTCGCCGAGAACACGCCGGAGAACGTGGTCACCGAGGAGACGATGCTGGAGGCGGCCCGCAGGGCTGTTGAGCTCGCTACAGACGGGGGAAGGTAGACCTATGGCCATACTCGTAGACGATGGGACGCGGCTCCTCGTTCAGGGCATAACGGGCAGGGAGGGCGCGTTCCACACGGGTAGGATGCTTCAGAGCGGCACGAAGGTGGTCGCGGGTGTAACGCCAGGCAAGGGCGGGCAGGACTACGAAGGCGTCCCTATCTTCGACACCGTCGAGGGGGCCGTCCGAGAGACTGGCGCGAACGCGAGCGTGATCTTCGTCCCCCCACCCTTCGCCGCCGACGCCATCTTCGAGTCGCTGGACGCCGGACTCTCGACCATCTGCTGCATCACAGAAGGCATCCCCGTGCACGACATGATGCGGGTCACGAATTACCTGGGGACCAAGGACGCTACCCTCGTCGGGCCGAATTGTCCAGGCGTGCTCTCGCCGGAGAAGGCGAACGTCTCCATAATGCCCGGGGACATCTTCATGCCAGGCAACGTCGGCGTCGTAAGCCGCAGCGGCACGCTGACGTATCAGATCGTCAACGAGCTCACGCAGAGAGGGATCGGGCAGAGCACCGCCGTCGGGATAGGCGGCGACCCGATCATAGGGACTGACTTCATCGAGATCCTGAGCAAATTCGAGGCCGACCCAGAGACAGATTGCGCCGTGATGATCGGGGAGATCGGGGGCAACGCGGAACAGCTCGCTGCCGAGTACGTCGAGGGCGAGATGAGCATCCCCGTCGTGGCCTACATCGCCGGCTTCACGGCCCCTGAGGGCAAGACGATGGGACACGCAGGCGCCATCGTCTCTGGCGGCGAGAGCACGGCAGAGGCCAAGAGCGAGGCGCTCAGAGAGGCAGGCATCAGGGCCGCGACGAATCCTTCCGAGGTCGCCGAACTAGTCGCCGAAGCGCTCGGCCGGGGCTGAAGCCCAGGGAGTATACTTCCTGGGCTCACCATGAACGGGTATCGTGCAACCCAGTCAAGCCTGACCTCCCTTGCCGGGGTACGACCGTAGTGGCAGAATCCGTCGCCTCGAAGCAGAATACTGGCAGGCGATTCATGCACTGGCTCCTCGAGGAGCGCATCGAAGAGGTAAAGGGTCCCGAGGCCAGGGAGGGAGAAGAACAGCATGCGTGGTGGCAGGTCGTGTGCCTGACAGGTGTTGACTACTTCTCGACGCTCGGCTACATC
>JBPCIR010000076.1:0-12022 GCA_051006095.1 Rubrobacter sp.
CGTCTGCGCAGCGGGCCCAGAAGCAGCTTGCCGGCATCCAACCCGGTCAGGCGACGCAGTTTGACGCAAAGACCGACGGCGCCTGAAAACATGGTGGCCGCGAGGCGCCCGCCGGATCCCACCCTCTGTTCTGTCCCTGAATACAGCGCGCCGTAGAGCCGCGGGACGCCGACGATCAGGGTAGCCTCTCCTTCTCTCAGGGCGTGTACCAGCTGCGGACCGGTCAGCGATTGGGGCAAGACGATGGGCAAACCTGCTGCCAGCGGTGTGAGCATCCCCATGACGAAGGGGTAGACGTGGTGCAGCGGCAGCGGCAAGAGAACACGATCGTCCTCGGAGACCAGATCCGCGCCAAGCAGGCTTTCGATCTGGAACACTAGGTTGGCGTGGCTCAAGGGCACGCCTTTCGCATCGCCCGTGGTGCCCGAAGTGTAGAACAGCGCGGCAACATCGTCGGGTTCGACCGGCGGCAGCTCCACACTCTCATCCGTCAGCAGGCACCGCCAGCTGCGCCAGTCATTCTCCCCGACGTCGAGCAGGATCTCCCTGAGCCCAGGGTCCACATCCACGTTCGCCAGCCGACCGACCTGATCAGCCGTAGTGAAGACGTGCCTGGCGCCGCTGTCCACAAGAACATGACCGAGTGCCTCGTCGCCGAGTTGAGCGTCCAGTGGCACGATCACGGCCCCAGCCGAGATCACAGCCAGGCAAGCCGCCACCCACTCCTTACAATTGACTGCAAGCAGCGCTACGTGGTCGCCACGGTCCACCCCGACCCCACGCAGCCCACGCGCAAGATGCAACACCCGGTCGGCAAGCTCGCCGTACGACCAGATCTCGACGCCCTCCTCGCCGAACGCAACCAGAGCCGGCCTCTCCCCACGCGCCGACAGCCCGTCGACCACAGACGATCCCAGCGTGCCCGCCTCGCCCGTAACCCGCAACGCCGTCTCACCCCGGACAGCTTTCACTTTTCCTCCTTACGTTGTAAATTTACAACGTAAGTATAGAGCGCCGTATGTTCGGTTGTCAAGAGTTTCGGGGTGGTTTATCGGTAGCGTTTGGAGGTCGTGGATATGATCCCGCAGGTCGCCACTGGTTAGAGATGCGAATCTCCTCCCGCCGTGGATCCACGCTTGCGCGGGAATGACGAAATTTCATGATGTCGGGAGCAAGGGGGTAGGAGATTCCTCACGCAGATTCTAGCGTGCGGAAGTGATCCTACAATATCCGCAACGACAAACTGAAGTGCTGACAAGCTGAAATGCTGACAAGCGCCCGACAGGGCGCGTGCTGAAATGCTGAAATGCTACATCAGATGTCGCTAAGCTTGCTGGTCTCGAATCTCTCTAGTACCAGTTCGAAGGCCCCTGTGCCGATGCGGGCACCGCCGGAGAAGGGATGTTCCATGGCGCCGACGGTGAACAGTACCAGCCCGATAACCGCTGCCAGGGTAATCACCATCAGCCTGTGCGCCCACGTGTTCTCCAGACCGAAGAGGTAGGTGAAGCTTACCGCCGCTACTCCCCCGAAGATCAGAACGGCCCAGAGGACTCCAGGAATGCCTTCCTCGGCCGCGACCAGACGCATCCTCCTGGCGTCGGCCAGTCTCTGGACCTGGTCCAGTCCTTCTGCGTAGAGCTGTTCGTCTGCCTGCGTGCGTGGCTCGATCTCCTGAAGGTTTGCACGGATTTCGTCGATAAGGATCCATCCATCAGGAGTCCCTTGACCTTCCATCATCAACGGCGGTTCCCCCTGCGCCATGAGGGGCCACTCTTCGTCGACGACCGCATGCGCGTAGGATCGGGCGAGTTCCTGGAGGTGGGGGCCTTCGGGCTCCGGAAGCCGATGGGCCAACCAGAAGATCTCGGCCAGGGCGTTGGCCTCCTGCTCGACCGTTTCATTGGCCGCCCTGTACTCCTCCCAGACGGCGATGACCACGAGGGCCAGCAGCACGGCGTAGATCACGCCCAAGGCCGCGTAGATGAAGCCGGCCACGTCGTTGTGCTGCTGGCGCGAGCCGGCGGGCACGAGGCGCTGCACCAACTTGAGCCCGGCGAGCGCGAGCAGGCATATCCCTCCGACCACGAGTACGCCATAAACTACGGTGAGCAGTAGTGGACCTCCCCCTTCGTGTCGTGGCCGGCGTAAGGACAACACCCTATCCAAAAAGGCGTACTGGAGAAGCCTGCGAGGAGTTTCGACCTCCTTGCAGGCAATCAAAGAGTCAGCACTCGAGCTTCACATATTCGCTTTCAGCCGCTCGCTCGTGGCCGATTTTGCGGGAGGTTTGCCTGTGTCTTGTGGCCCCGAGTGTTTGGCGGCACTATGATGCGTAGATGGGTATAAGGGGTGTCATGTTGGATCTCGACGGAACCCTGTATGTTGGAAGAGAGCCCGTAGCAGGAGCGAGGGAGACGATAGAGACTCTGGAGGCTTCGGGGCTTGTGGTCCGGTATGTCACGAACACGACCAGGATGCCGCGCCGCGCGGTGGTCGAGTGGATGCGGGCGCTAGGGTTCGTGGCTTACGAGGGTGAGGTCTTCACACCGGCGTGGGCGGCTTCGCGCCTGATCGGGGGCAAGAGCTGCCTCGCCCTCGTGGACGAGTCCCTTCACGAGGACCTTGGTGAAGCGCGGCTCACCGAAGATTCCCCCGACGTCGTGCTGGTCGGAGACCTGGGAGAAGGCTTTACCTACGCGCGTCTCGACGCCGCGTTTCGATGCCTTATGCAAGGTGCAGAGCTCGTGGCGCTGCAGAAGAACCGCTACTGGCAGAACAAGGGCGGACTCTCGCTGGACGCGGGGCCTTTCGTCGCTGCCCTCGAGTATGCGAGTGGGAAGAGTTCTGTCGTCGTCGGCAAGCCGGAGGAGAGCTTCTTCCGGATAGCTTTGGAAAATATGGGGCTCGAGCCCCACGAAGTAGCGATGGTCGGCGACGACGCCGAGGCCGATGTCGCAGGCGCGAAGAGGGCCGGGCTCTCTGGCATACAGGTAAGAACAGGAAAATGGCGATCCGGCGGGGATGTGGGGGAGGCGGATCTCGTGCTCGACAGCGTGGCTGCTCTGCCGAGGGCTCTGGAAGGAGAAGGATGAAGATCATTGACATAGCGGTCGAGACGAGCCAGCGTTACGAGCTGGTCTCCATCACGGACGAGGTGAGGCGGTCCGCGAGGGATGCAGGCGTTGACGAGGGTATATGCGTCATCTCATCGACGCACACGACGGCGGCCGTGACGGTCAACGAGGATTACGATAGAGATGTGCCAAGGGACCTGGCCTCAGCCTGCAGGGCATTCCTTGAAGCCCTGGACGTGCGATTCGAACATGCTGAGGGCAACAGCGACTCCCATTTTTTGACGAGCCTTTTCGGACAGTCGCAGACTCTGTTGGTAAGAGGCGGAGAGCTCGACCTCGGTCGTTGGCAGGGTGTTTTCCTGGCGGAGTTCGACGGGCCCAGGAGCAGGACCGTCAGGGTGGCACTCTCGTAGTCGACGTCCCGAGGCTGCTGTTTAGTTAAGTCCCAACTTTCGGTAAGATGGGTCTGCGGCTCGTAAGGTCGCGGGCTCGGAAGCCGTGGCCGGCCGTAACTAGTCTGTGCGGGAGGCTTGTATGAACCGATTGGTCAAGGGCGGGCTGGTGCTCGGCGGGCTGGTATTGGGGCTCGGGGCCCTGAGGCGGGCGCTCAACCCTACGCCCCGCTACGCCCCCTGGGAGAGGCCCCCCTACGGCGAGTTCGAGAAGAAGGTCTTGATCGTCGGCGGGGGGTTCGGAGGGTACACGGCGGCTACCGACGTGTGCAGGCTGACAAAGGGCCGCGATGACGTCGGGGTCCTTCTCATAGCGCGCGACAACTTCTTCACCTTCTGGCCGATGGTGCCAGGGATCGTCAGCAGCGACATCGACGCACGCAACGTCGCACAACCCTTGAGGCGCGCCCTCATCCTCGCCGGCGCAAGCTTCAGGCGGGCCAGGGTCACGGGTGTAGACCCGGACCGCAAGGTCGTCCAGGCCGCAGGCGGTCTCGAGTTCCCTTATGATCAGCTCGTAATCTCTTTGGGCGGACAGCCGAACTTTTTCGGCATCCCCGGTGTCGAGGAACACAGCTTGACCATGAGAGGTGTAGAAGACGCCGAACGCGTTCGCAACCGCGTTATCGAGCGTTTCGAGGAGGTCTCCCTGATCCGGGACGAAGTGCCCGAGTCCAAGCTGACCTTTGTGGTCATCGGTGGGGGTGCCACAGGGGTCGAGGTGGCGTCCGAGATCCACAACCTTGTCCACGAGCATCTCGCACCCGACTACCCGAATATAGATCCCTACCGCGTCAGGGTCTACCTTTTAGAGGCCCTGCCCAACATTCTTCCCGAGCTCGACCCCGCCCTGCGCCGCGCCGCCCGTACCAGGCTCCTCAACGAGCGCATCGAAGTGCTCACCGGCGCGATGGCCGAGGAGATCACTGGCGATTGCGTCAAGCTGAAGGGCGGCAAGCAAATAGACACGGAGAACGTGATCTGGACCGCCGGCAATCGCCCGAACCAGACGGTCCACGACCTCGGGTTGCCATACGACCAGCGGACAGGCATAAAGGTAGACCTCACCCTCAGGGTTGAGAATCACAGTGACATCTGGGCCATAGGTGATTGTGCCGCCGTGCAGGACGTGCACCGGGAAGATGGGGGCATAGTGCCACCGACCGCCCAGGCTGCGATCCAGCAGGGCCACCTGGCCGCCCGCAACGTGCTCAAGACCATCGACGGTAATGGGGATCTCGGAGAGTTCGAGTACAAGCCTCTCGGGCAGCTCGTCGAGCTCGGGAGCGACTTCGCCGTCAACGAGGTGATGGGCGTAAGGTTCACGGGGGCGCTCGCGGCCGTTTTCTGGCGAATGGCCTACCTGGTCCGGCTAAATAGTCCCCAGAGCAAGGTCCGGATCGCTGCGGACTGGATCCTGGGCATCTTCCTGCGGCCCGCCGTAACCCAGATTCGGAGCACCTCCGACGAATAGAGGAGCCTTGAGGCGCGGGAGCAAAAGTGCTAGTTTGATCTTGACTGAAAGAGGATAGGACGCGGTGAGACAGCATGGCAGGTGATCAGAGATCGGACGCTTGAGCCTCGCCAACCAGCTAACCCTGATCCGGCTCGTCGCCGTTGTGCCCGTGATGGGCGCGCTGTACCTGCCTTTCGAGTGGGCGCGTCCTGTCGCCCTCGTTCTGTACACAGCTGCGATCCTGACCGACTACTTCGACGGGATCATCGCCCGCCGCAACAACGAGGTTACGGGTTTCGGCAAGCTGATGGACTCCATAGCGGACAAGGCCCTGATCGTCTCGCTGTTCTTCGCGCTCGTTGGGGAGGGCTCGATGGCCGCCTGGATGGCCGCTATCATGGTTATCCGGGAGTTCGCCGTGACGGGGCTAAGGATGGTCGCCCTGGAGGCCGGGGAGGTTATCGCCGCTAACAGGTGGGGCAAGGCCAAGATGAACGCCCAGAGCCTCGCCGTTTTCATACTCCTTCTAGGCAGGCCAGGTGCTGACGGCTGGCAGGGGGTCGTCTCCCAGATCGGGTGGTGGGTGATGCTCGTCGCCGTGGTGCTTACCGTGCTCTCGGGCTGGTCCTATTTGAAGGACACGCCGCGCATACTGTCTATCACCTCGAAGCGAGATCAGAGGCTCTAAAAGCTGTAGAATCACGCCCCAGATGGAGGGCAGCAATGACAAACGCCTGAGGCCGGACGAGGTCGAGATGATCCTGCGCCGCGCCTCGGAACTCAACTCTCGCCGGTGGACGCGTGGCTCCTACGACTCCCCTTCTGTCTCTCCCAAAGTCCTCGTACAGGTGGCCGCCGCGGCCGGTATCCCCGAGCAAGACGTACGCAGGGCAATGTGGGATATGGCCTCGGAGAAGACGGCCGAACCGCGCTCCTTCGCCTGCAGGTTCTACGGTCCTGCCAGGCTGCGGGCCGTTAGGGAGGTAGAGCATCCCGCCGAGGGTACAAAGGAATTTCTCGAAGGCCTGTTGCGCGTCGAACAGGGTCTGAAGCTCAGGCGCAAGACGGAGGTCGGCTCTCTGTGGGACCCCGGCGACGAGCTCGGGGTCGTTCGAAGGACGTTGGACTTCTCGGGGAACAGGACTCTGCTCAAGGCCAGGTTGGTCGAATTGCGCGTCGAGGGCTTCGGCGAAGAGAGGTGCGAGGCCAACCTGACGGCCGATCTCTCCAACCAGCGTGGTGAGTACCTCTCTCTAGCCGGCATACTCGGGGCTACGCTGGCCGCGTTGTTCGTCCTCGCCGGGATGCAGAGCCCGCTCTTCTTTCTCGGTGTCCTGCCAGGGCTCGCGGCGCCGGCCCTCGGGTTCAGGTTCGCCTACAGCAGGGCGTGCCTGGAGATAAGACGCGCCCTCGACTACCTCCTCGACGCCGTCGAAGAGAGCCAGCCTCAAGAGGAGCCCCCGGACCGCGGCGACCGGCCCAGCGGCCAGATCCAGGGCCTCAAACCCATCCCAAGGTTCGCCCCCGACAGAAGCAAGCGGGTAGAACCCTAGTATCTCCCCTTTGTGCAAGTAGGGATCAGGCCTTATATTTATCCTCGTGCCTCTCAACGTTCTAAAGGAGATCTTCGGGTTCGATTCGTTCAGGCCCGGCCAGGAGGAGGTCATAAGTGCCGTCCTCGAAGGCAGGGACACGCTCGCCGTGATGCCGACGGGGGGTGGTAAGAGCCTCTGTTACCAGGTGCCTGCGCTGATGCAGGAGAGCCTGACCGTGATCGTCTCGCCCCTGATCTCACTGATGAAGGATCAGGTCGATTCCCTGCTTCAAAGCTCTGTCTCAGGCGCGGCCACGCTCCACTCGGGGCTCTCGGCCGAGGAGCGCTGGGAGGTCGAGCGGAGGGTGCGCACGGGGGAGGTCAAGATGCTCTACGTCGCCCCCGAGCGGCTCAGGTCCCTCGATTTCGTCCTGGCGCTCAGGCGCGCCGGTGTCGGCCTCTTCGTCGTGGACGAGGCCCACTGTATCTCGGAGTGGGGCCACAACTTCCGCCCCGACTACCTCTTCTTGCCGCGCGCCGTGAGGGACCTCGGTAACCCTCCCGTTCTCGCCCTGACGGCTACAGCGACTCCGCGTGTCAGGCAAGACATCCTGCACTCACTGAAGATGCGCTCGCCCGAGGTGGTCGTGACGAGCTTCAATCGCCCGAATCTGACCTACAGGGTCATCCCCGCGAAGGAGAAGAAGCACAAGCTATCCCGCATACTCGACGTCATCCGCAGCTCTCCGCCGCCGGGCATCGTCTACGCCACGACGCGCAAGGAGTGCGAGGAGCTCGCCGCCGGCCTTCGCCGCTCCGGGGTCGACGCCGCCGCGTACCACGCAGGGATGGGCTCGGCTGACAGGGCCAACGTTCAGGAGCGGTTCATGACCGACGAGCTCGGCGTGGTCGTCGCGACCATCGCTTTCGGGATGGGGGTGGACAAGCCGAACGTCCGGTTCGTAGTCCATTCGAGTGTCCCAGGGAGCCTCCCCGCCTACATCCAGGAGTCGGGGCGCGCTGGCAGGGACGGGGAGGGATCCGAGTGCGTCGTGCTTTATCGTGGTGCCGACCTCGGCCGGCGCAAGCGGCTGGTTACGCTCGGCACGGCGGGAGAGCGCGAGGTTTCTTCATTCTTCTCGGCGCTCTCCGGTGTGGAGAGCGGGGGGAGAGTCAACGTGCCGCCTGGTTCGCTCTCGGCGCTTGGAGGCGTCGACCCCGAGTCGGCAGGCATCGTCATGGGCAGCCTCGAGGAGTCCGGCCTAATCTCCCGCGGCTACGATCTCTGGGCCGAGGTCGAGGTGCGCCGCATCGAGGAGGAGCCGAAGGACCTGCGCGAGGAGGTGGCCGCTGTGCACGCCGCGCTGCCGGGCTCGGGCTCCGTCGGGCTGCCCGCGCTGGCGCGCAAGGCGGGGTTGCGCCCTGCGGTAGTCCAGGGCGCCATCTACAGGATGATGGTCGATGGTGTGGCTGAGATCATCCCCCGCGGCTCCCTGGTGGACGTGAGGCTCAAGACGCTCTCGCTTGACGACGACAGCCGCAGGAACATCGCCCGCAGGCTCAAGAGCCGGGCCAACACGGCCTACGCCCAGATCCGGGACGTAGAGTCCTTCGCCAACCTGAGAACCTGCCGCCGCGAACTCCTCCTCAGGCATTTCGGCGATATGGAAGAAGTCGCGCCCTGCGCCGGCTGCGACGTCTGCCTCGGCGAGACGGAAGAGCTTGGCAGGGCCGCATCGTCACGGACGGGCGTGCCCCGTGGGACGCCCCTCGTGTCCGCGTTCGCCGGGCTGTCATCTGCGGATGAGGATCTTCCAGACGTGGACGCGGATCTCTTCGAGCGGCTGAGGAGCTGGAGGGGTGAGCAGGCAAAGAAGCAGCGGGTGCCTGCCTACGTCGTGCTACACAACTCGCACCTGGAGGAGATCTCCGCCCGCAAGCCCACCACCACCCATGAACTTGGCGCCATAAAGGGAGTGGGCCTGCGCCGCGCGGCCCGCTACGGGGACGAGCTACTCGCCCTGATCCGCGGTGAAGAGCCGCCGGAGAATGTACCAGCCGTGGAGAACGGCTTCAGAGAGCACCTCGATGCCGCTCAGAGACTGCTCCGGTCCGGGCGTGGTGCCGACGCCGTGCCCGCGTTGGCCCGTGCTCTCGAGCTCGGCGGAGAAGAGGCAAGGCGCGAGGTGGACGGGCTTCTAGGGTCGATGACTGGCGAGTGAAGGATGTACGAGAGGAGTCGCTGTGAGGTTGGAAGAGAAGAAAGTCGCGGTTCTCGTGGCCGAGGGTTTCGAGGATCTGGAGTACTGGGTCACGGTGATGCGTCTGCAGGAGGAGGGGGCCGAGGTCGTCTCCGTCGGACCCGACACCGAGCCGGTAAACGGCAAGAACGCCCTTGGGGCGCAGGCCGACACGACCGCCGACAGGGTGGACGCCTCGGAGCTGGACGGTATCGTCGTGCCAGGTGGCTGGGCCCCTGACAAGTTGAGACGTTATCCTGGAATAACGGACCTCGTCAGGACCGTTCACGACAGGAACAAGACCGTCGGCATCATCTGCCACGGCGGGCTCGTTGCGATCTCTGCCGGCATAGTCGATGGGGTCAGCGCGACGGGATCGCTAGGCATCAAAGACGACCTCGAGAACGCCGGCGCGGCCTGGGTGGACAAGGCGGCGTTCCGCGAGGGCAACCTGGTCTGGGGCCGCGTGGTCCCCGACATCCCCGACTTCTGCCGCGAACTCGTCGCCGCCCTGGCCCAAGAGTAGAAATAAGGGCTCGCAGGTTCGTCCCAGACGCCTGACCGCAAAACGTAGGGTTTCACCTACCGCTCGTTCTGAGAAAATCACAGGTTCCCTATGGCGGAGCTCCCCTGCATGTGTTACAGTGAGCTTACGTTGTAAGTCAACGGGCGGACGGAGGCGAGATGGTCGCTGGAAGCGGGGACGCAGGACACGGCGGAAGTACCGGGGCGACGCCGCTCGAGGAGCGCGTGCTGCGGTTGGAGAAGGATGTGGAAGAACTGCGAGAGCAGGTACGAGCGCAGGCGCAAGGGCGGGCTAGCGCAGAGCCGCTAAACGGGGTGCGTGAGGAGACCTCTGGCGCGTCGGCGACTACTACTGCAGAGCGTCCTGCGCAGAGGGAAATAGTCTCGTCCCCCTTCGCCGAAGCCACCCGCAGTCCCGTGCGGGGCAGGGGTGGAAACGCCCGAGAGAGGGGACCGCTCTTCGGGCTGTTCCCCGACGGGCTGCCGCCCGCGACGTGGTGGGTGGCGAGGGCTGGCGTCGTTTTGCTTCTCGTGGGGGTGTCTTTCCTCGTGCGGATGGGCGTCGAGCAAGGATGGCTGACGCCGGCCGTGCGCGTGACGGGCGGCGTGGTCATTGGCGTCGCGCTCTCTGCCTTCGGGCTGCGTGCCAGAACCTCCCGTCCCGCGTACGCGCAACTGCTCGTGGGCGGTGGTGTCGTGGCGTTCTACCTCTCCGCCTTCGGCGCGTGGAGCGTGTGGCACCTCGTACCCTACGAGGCGGCGTTTACCTTCTGCGTGCTTACCACCGCGTTCGCGTTCGCGGCAGCGGTGCGTCTGAGCGCGGAGTGGCTCGCGCTGTTAGGCGTCGTTGGCGGCTACGCAACGCCGTTCATGCTGTTCTCTCCGTACTCCAACGTACCAGCCCTGGTCGCCTACTCCCTGCTGCTGCTCGGTGGCTATTTGATGGTCTACGTCTTCAGAGGGTGGCGTTCGGTATACGGCGCCGCCATCCTCGGTATATGGGCGATTCTCGCCGTGTCCGACTTCGGGGCGCGCACCTATACCTCCACCATAGAGGGCGTACTGCCCACCGACGCCGCGTGGTCGGTGTCATCGGGGGCGCTCGTCGCCTGGTTGACGATACTCTTCCTCACCAGCGCCCGCCGCTACCTGCTCGCGGGGGCGAGCGCTACGGTAAGCGTCGCTTCGGTGAATGGGGGAGGCCGCAGCGGAGTCCTGACGGATGCGGCCGCCACCAGCGTCGCCCCGCTCGTCGCCTTACTGCTAGTGTGGAGCGCGTGGCCATCGGGAACCGCCTCCGGAGTCGACCTCGCCTCCCTCGCTGTGGCGATGGCGCTCGTTCACTTCATCGCCTACGCCGTCGTCGCCAACAGAGCCCTCTCTTCCTCCGTCGCCGGTGCGTCCAGGGGGCAGCAGGGCAACGGCGGGTTCTTCGAGGCATCCGCCCTTACAGGGCTCCTGGAAGGCCGCTCCGCGGAAAGCACTCTCGCGCTCGCGCTGCGTTACGCAAGGGCGCAGGCGTTCGCTACCATCGTGCTCCTTACGCTGGCCGTCGTGTTCCTCCTCGACGGGGCGGCGCTGGCGAGCGCCCTCGCCGTGGAAGGCGCGCTCCTTGTCTACCTCGTGCGTCCTTCCGTAGGAGGCGAGACCGTGCCGAGACTCTCCGGGCGACGCCTGATCACCGCGAAGTCCTGGCTCCTCTTGATGTTCGCCGCACTCTACTCTTTGGGCACCGTGGTGTGGCGCGCAATCGACCCGTTCGGCGTGACGGGCAGCGAAGACGCATACCTGCCCTTCCTGAACGGCGACGCCGTCTCCTTGCTTGTGGTGGTCGCCTCCCTGTTCTTCGTAGGCCGGATCGGAGAGAGGGCGGACGCCTCGCCCTGGCGCGGCGTTGCCGCCGGATTCCGCCTGGTCGGGCACCTGATCCTGGCCCTGGGCGTCGTCTCGGAGTTCGCCCGCTCGGACCTCTCTTCGGGTGTCTCTTTTGCCTTCCTCGCGCTCTACGCACTCGCCCTGGCACTCGCGCGTTTCTTCTCGGAGCGCAACCTGCCGACCACGGACGGACCTCGTGCGCACTCGCCTGCGCCGTGGCGTCCGCCGTCGTGGGTGGCGTCCTGGCTCGACGTCGGCGCTGTGCTCTGCGTGGTCGCGCCGTGGCTGTGGGAGCGCCTCGACATCGCTGGGACGTGGACGGGCTATACCACGGCTGCCTCCCAAGCGTTGTCCGAGTCCGGGGCCAACCTCGCCAACCTCGTCGGCGTCCTCGTGCTGTTCGGCGTCGCCGGGCTCCTATTCTTGTGGGGCAATGCCAGTAGGGGCTCCTCGACCGCGTGGGAGGATGAAAGCCTGTTGCCCGCGGCGGCAGTATTGTTGCTCGCTGCTTCCACCTTCTTCGCGCTGTGTTGGACCTGGACGGTTCTCGATCCTCTCTCGGGCGGCGGCGCGCTCGTTAGCGTCGCGTGGGGCGTGCTGTCCGCCGCGCTCCTCGCCGGTCCCGCCCTCCTGCTCGCCCCCTCACCACGAGAGACTGGTTCGGCTGGTCTGGTCTACTGGGCTTCGAGAGCGGGCTACGCCGTGCTCGCACTGGTGGTCGCCAAGCTGTTCCTCTACGACCTCGCTGCGGTAGAACCCATCCTGCGCATTCTCCTGTTCTGCGGCTTCGGAACCGCGTTCCTGCTCGCGGCGTACCTGTTCGGCGGCGAAAGGGGTAGATCCCGCTCCGATACCTGATCGCC
>JBPCIR010000077.1:0-2664 GCA_051006095.1 Rubrobacter sp.
GGAGGGCGGCCACTGTTCGCCATCGATGAAGATCATGTCGTCCCCCTCCCCGTACCAGTTCCACTGGTTAGTCTCGCGGAGGTTGTGGATGTTGAGCACGCAGCCTACGTAGTGGCCGCGCCCCTCGGCCTCCAGGATCGTATAGTTACCCTCGCCCGTGACGTTCTCGCCGCCGAAGAGGAACTCCTCGTTGCTCTGACCCTTCTCCCCGACGCCGTCCGCAGGGTTCTCCCTGCGCCACTGGGCGTGGAAGCGGCCGAGACCTTCTTCGAGCTCGTCGAACTCCTCGTAATCCACGTAGTAATAGAAGAGAACCTTCTCGTGCTCCAGCTCGCTTACGACCTCTATCCTGGCACCATCGGCGAAAGGCATGTGGAAAAAGCTGTTGAAGGACTTGCCGTCCTCGGGACTCATCTGCAAGGGTGCCGAGACGAAGTTCGTCGTGCGGGCGTGGCCCACGCCGAAGAAATCCCCTACGGGCACGAGCACGCTCGGCTCTTCCTCCCCATCCCAGTACATCCTGAGGAGCAACCTGCGCAGGAAGTCAGGCTCGATAGAGTTCGGGGTCCTGTCCATGTGCTCGTTGGCGACGGTGATCCAGACGTGGTTCACGCAACCGGCTCCGCTCATTTCGGCCAGGGTCGCGGTCGCGCCAGGCTCTATGGTGAGGCGGTCGTCGTTGCCGCCGGAGCGGTCCCAGCTCGAGGCCCGTCTGCGGCGGCTGCTTCTTAGGCGCGGGAGATCCCGCAGGCTGCTCCCGAATTTTCCGTAACCACTCACGCTTTCCCCTTTCGATTCAGCCCTGGAATCCCACGCACCGGGAGATCTCGGCGGCGGCCCGTCTGCACAGTTCGCCGATCTCGGGGAGAGCATCGGATGGTAGACGGAAGGCCGGGCCAGACACACTTACCGTGCCAACGACCGCGCCGTCTGCGCCGCGGATCGGCGCCCCGGCCGCGTTCAGCCCCGTCTCCAGTTCCTCAACAGTATATCCATACCCTTCGTCCCGAACCTTTTCACTGTAGTCTTTCAGGCTCGCCGGGTCGACGATGGTGTTCTCCGTAAAGCGCTCCAGCGGTCCCTCCAGGATGCGGAGTAGTTGATCTTCTGGCATGTAGGCCAGGAAGATCTTCCCCGCAGCCGTGGCGTGCAATGGCGTGTGAAGTCCCGTCCAGTCGACGCCGAGGGCTGAGGCCCGCGAGATGCTCTGGTGGATTACAACGGCGTCATCGCGCTCCAGGACAGCGATGGTGACCGTCTCCTTCGTGTGCTCGCTCAAACGCTCGCAGACCGGCCTTGCGCAGCGGAGGATGTCGAGGTCGGCCCTCACCGCCCTCGCGAGGAGCACCAGCCCGAAGCCAAGCCTGTACTTCTCTGTCGCCGCGTCCTGCTCGACCAGCCCCCGGTCCCTCAACGTCGTCAGCAGCCGGTACGCGGTGGACTTATGGATGTCGAGCTCCCTGGAGACCTCGGTCACGCCCGACCACCCGCGGCGCGACAAGAACTCCATTACGGAGACGGCCCTGTCAACCGACTGTAGCGAGGGGCTCCTGCGGACTACGGCGCACATAAGCGCAGATCCTACACCACCTTCTGTATCACGGCTCGATCAACCCGGCGCTTCGAGGCCTGGCGGCGTCCTGTTGGCGAGAGGCTAGCCCGCGGCTACCAGAACGTCTTTATGTCCCCCATCCTGGTGAAGGAGCGAGGACGACCGTCGGTCTGCTCCGCCGGTTGCCCGCCGCTGATCGACCGGTCTCCGGTGGCTTGTTGCCTCAGCCGGTCGAGGCGGAAGAGGCCGATATCGTGGCGAGTAAACCCCTTCTCGGCCAGGTCGGCCATGATCTCGCCGACGACGCTGGCGAACTTGAAGCCGTGTCCGGAGCAGGGCGAGGCGATAGAGACCTGCGGATAGTCAGGGTGCAGGTCTATGACGAAGTGGTGGTCTGGGGTGTTGGTGAACATGCAGGTCTGCAGGTCCATCGTGGGGCCGCAGCCGTCTGGGAAGTATCGTTCGGCGAAGCTCCTGAGGAGTTGCTCGTCGTAGTCGCGGGGCTGGCGGTCTATCTCGTCGGCATTACCGGTCTCGCCCAGGTGGAAGTACTTGCCGAACTTGAAGCCTGGCACGCCGAAGACGGGGAAGCCGTAGAAGCGGCCTTCGTCCACGAGCAGGTTGAAGACGGGGAAGGTGTTCGGCCGGAAATGATCCGGCCTGGACGGCTGTAGCCAGGCGAGGACCTGCCTCTCCGGCACGGCGAGCCCGCCCAAGACGTCGATGAGATCCCCGTTCCAGGCGCCGGCGGTCATCACGAGCCTGTCGGCCTCATACGTGCCACGGTCGGTACGAACCCGCACACCCCCCTCCAGCGGGACCCACTCCAGGACCCGCTCGTGACCGTGGATCTCGGCCCCCAGGGACTGCGCCGCCATCACGTAGGAGACGATGCACCGCTCCGGCGTGAGGAAACCTCCCTCGGGCTGGACGAGCGCGAGATGTTCCGGAGGAAGGTGGTAGCCAGGGTAGCGTCGCCCGAGTTCCGCGCCTGTTAGTACCTCGTGCGGGAGGTCGTGGAGCTTGCAGGACTCCCAAGAGCCCTTGAAGACCCAGGATTCTTCGGGTCCTGCATCTATTGAGCCCGTGATGTGCAGGAGCTTCTCGCCGGC
>JBPCIR010000078.1:0-8986 GCA_051006095.1 Rubrobacter sp.
ATACTCGGCATCACCCTCACCGCGCAGGAGTCCGGAGAAGTCGTCGAGGAGCCGCCAGTCGGTGGGGAGATCCAGGTCTACACAGACCCGCGCCTTACCGTTCACACCATCGACGTGGTAGGAGGGATGGCGGGACGCGAGGGCCGCGGCCCGGCCGAGTTGGCCTTCGGATCTGAGCGGAAAACCGACTCTCACAAGCATAGCCCGCAGATTCTAACCTACGCCACCGGTAATCGTCTCGAAACGGATGTGCGTAATGAGGCGAGGGCGAACCCGAGCACGGCCAACCAGGGAAGTCCTCTGGTTGCCGGAGCATTCCTTCGGCTTGCGCTACGCGGTCCCTCGGGCTACCTTGACTGTGCACCCGGAAGTGAATAGGAGACCCTTTGAGTGAGCAAGATAGCAACCCGCCGGTCTCGACCGGCAGGGGCGACGACGGTACGACGACCCTGCTCGGGGCCGGACGGATAGGCAAGGACGACCTACGGATAATCGTGCTCGGTGACGTGGACGAGGCGAGCTCTTCCCTCGGCCTGGCACGCGCCGAAGCGGATGATGAGGTCGGAAGGCTTTTGATCGAGCTGCAGCGCCTCCTCTACCGCGTCATGGGCGACGTAGCGATGCCCAAGGAGGATAACGTGGTCGGCGAGGACGATCTGAAATTCCTTGACGGCGCCCTCGAAGAGTGGCGCGGTCGAACCGAGATCCCCAAAGAGTTCGTCATCCCCGGAGAGAGCCGGCTCGGCGCGCTCCTAGACGTCGCCCGCTCCGTTACGCGCCGCGCAGAGCGTAGCCTCGTCGCCACCGGATACGCGCACGAGCATCCCTACGCTGTGCGTATCGTCAATCGCCTCTCCGACCTCCTCTTCGTCCTCGCGCGTTACGCCGACGGCAAAAAGACCCTCTCCAAAGGGTAGGAGCGATTCGCGAACCTCTAAGGGCGGTTCGCGAACCGCTCCTACAGCCACACGCTATTCTATTCGGCCGGTTTGTCCACCCATTCGGGGTCGGGGGTGATATGGGGCTCGGGGTGTGGTCCTGGGCCGTCGAGGCCGGTGGAGGTGACGGTCAGCAGGACCCGCACCTTTATGTCGTGATCGCAGAGGGCCTGGCACGAGAGCCTGACCTGCCCGAGGAGGTTGCGCTTCTCGAGCACATCGTGTTCGGCCTTAGTCATCTTTTCGGGCTCGCCCTCCAGGTACTCTATCCGGCAGGTAGTGCACTTGGCGTAAGAACCACAGCGGTGCAGGATATCCACCTCCGCGTCCTCCTCTATAGCGAGGACCAGCCGCTTTCCTTCCTCCACATCGAACTTACCAGTGTCTTCGACCTCGATCCTGGGCACTCGTCCTCCCTCCTTTAGCCGCCTTCCGCATCTAACCACGCCGGTAGACCAGGCGCGAATGCCACGCCGCGGACTTCCAGGGTTATACGTCTCCAAAACCGCCAGTGGATCGGCTAAACTGGCGATTCACGAAAGGGGGTCACGCTTGGATCACCGTCCGCCCTCCATAAAGGTAGACAAGCCCTGGGGCAGGTTCGAGCAGTACACGCACAATCTGCCGTGTACCGTCAAGATCATCACCGTCGCTCCTGGCGGCACTCTCTCGCGCCAGTACCACCACCACCGCGACGAGCTCTGGGTCGTCCTGGACAAGGGAGCCCAGGTACAGCTCGGCGAAGAGGTCCTCGAGCCCGAGACCGGGGAGAAGGTGTTCATCCCGCGAGGGACGGTGCACAGGCTCTCCACGCCCAGCGAAAAGGAGGTGCGAATTCTAGAGATCTCCTTCGGCGAGTTCGACGAGGAGGACATCGTCAGGCTCGATGATGTCTACGGCCGTGTGCCGCAATGACGGTTCTGGTGTAGATCCCCGGTGAGCTTCAGAGACGAAGAGGAGTCCCAACGCGGCGGGCGCACACAAACGCCCGGCGGTCATGTACCCACCGGGTCGGAGAGGGAACGCGGGCTGCCCTCCCGCGTGTCCTCGCTGCTTTTGTTGCTCGCCGTGCTGCTCCTGGCGCTACTCGCGGTGGCCGCGGTCCTCCTCTGGAGGTCCCTCGGCGAGAGCATCTCAGGCACGAGCGTCGCCAGGGATTCCATAGATTCAGCCGGTCCGGAACCGCGCGTGCGAATCGCCAACGCCGCAGGCCAGGTGCGCGTCGAGGGCACTGAGGGATCCAGGTCCGTAGATTACGAGGCTACGCGATACGCGATGGCCGCCGACCCCGCCGCCGCCAAGCAGCGGGCCTCCGAGGTGCCCGTGGACATCTCCCGCGAGGATTCGAAGATCGTCATCGAGACGGACGGAGGCGAGGATACGGGGGCCGACTACACACTGAGGATACCGACCGGCGGCTCCGTCGAGGTCGAGTCCGAGGCAGGAGACGTCGAAGTCTCGGGCATCTCGGGCAACGTGACGGTCGCAGCCGAAGCAGGAGACGTGACGGTCAGTGACGTGGCTGGCGACGTCGAGGTCGAAGCCCCTCGAGGAGATGTCAGCGTCGGAAACGTCAACACAGATACGGGGGGCGCTAATCTCGAGGTCGGCTCGGGGGATATCTTCCTCGAAGACATGATCCTTGGCACCCTCGAAGCCAGCGTCGAGGCCGGCGACGTCACCCTCTCAGGGCGTTTCTCCGGTGGCGGCAGGGTCTCCGTGGAGACCGGCGACATCATCGCCAGGCTCCCCCCAGAAGATACGAGGGACCTGATCCTCCAGACGCGCGTCGGCAGCGTCTTGCGCGAGCCTCCAGACTCCAACGGGCAGGGTTCTGAGACACAGAAGCAGCAAGGATCGTAGTGGTCCGCAGGGACCACCGCGGAGACGTGGGATATAGCGTTGAATCGCCCGAAGACTTCTGGGGCGCCCTGCGAGGAGTATGGTTCACCCCGGTCCGCTTCTTCAGGGGGCTCGACCCGCAGGGAGGGGTGATCCGGCCCGCCATCTTCGCCTCCGTGGTCCTCTACCTAGACCTGCTCCTCGAGGTGGTGCTCCAGATGCTCTGGCTCCGCGAGTTCAACTTCGGCCTAGTCTACGCGCCCTTCCTCGGGCTCGTGGTCGCGATCGTGCTCGCGCCGCTGCTCGTCGCCGGATTGGTGGTCCTCGTTCTGGTCATCCTCGGGGGAGGCACGCTCTCGCGTGGTGGCTTCTTCCCCCTCTTCCGCTCTCTGGGCTACGCGAGCGGGATAGGGTTCGCGCTCTGGATCCCCTTCGCCCCCCTCATCGCTGTTCCTTACGGCGCCTATGTGGCCACCGTCGCCGTAAAGGAGACGATGAACGTCACCTGGGCAAGGGCCGCCGCCGCGACCCTCATCCCACTCGGAGCCGTCATCCTGACGGTACTGGCCTTGCTCGGCCCCGATGAAGCCGCAGGCTTCCTCGTAAACCCGCCGGGAAGCTAGTTCTTAGCTGGTCAGCACGCTCCGGCTTCGCCTCCGCTTTCAGCACGCCGCCAGGCTTTGCCAGGCGGCTCTCAGCTAGTCAGCAAGCAAGAATGCTGAAATGCTGACTAGCTGACATGCTGACATGCTTCAATTGCGAGCGCCGCGAGCAGCGCCGACCCTCGCGGCAGGATCTCCTCGTCGAAGGCGAACCGGGGCGTGTGCAGCCCCGAGACATCCTCCCCTACGCCGAGCCAGATAAATGCTCCTGGCACCTTCTCCAGGAAGTAAGCGAAGTCCTCGGCGCCCATCGAAGGGTTGGGCAGCTCGAGGACGGCCTCACCGCCGAAGAGGTCCTCGGCTACACCCAGGGCGCGGTCCGCCGCACCCCCGTCGTTGACGGTGACGGGGTAAGAGAAGGTGTAGTCCAGATTCGCGTCGCCGCGCATCCCACTAGCGACGCCGCGAGCCAGGGCCTCTATACGCCCAGGCATCCTCTCGCGGAGGTCCTGGTTCAGGGTCCTGACCGTTCCCCCGAGACGGGCCTTCTCGGGGATGATATTGAAGGCCGTTCCGGCGCCAATCTCCCCAACGGTAAGGACGGCAGGCTCGACAGGGTCTACCTCCCGCGAGACGACGGTCTGCAACGTCGTCACCACCTGCGCCGCGATGACTACGGCGTCGGCTGCCAGGTGGGGCATCGCGCCGTGCCCTCCCGAGCCTATGATCTCCATCTCGAAAGCGTCGGCGGCGGCCATGATCGGACCAGCCTTCGTCGCCACCTTCCCGAGCGGCAACCCTGGCCACAGGTGCAGCGCGAAGATGGAGGAGACATCGTCTGCCACCCCCTCGTCGACCATGACTCTGCCTCCACCTCCGCCCTCCTCTGCGGGCTGGAAGATGAACTTTACGGTGCCGTCGAGGCGATCCCTCATCCCAGAAAGCGCGTGGGCCGCGCCGACGAGCATGCTGGTGTGCCCGTCGTGGCCGCAAGCGTGCATGCTGCCTTCTATCTCCGAGGAGAAAGGCAGGTCCGTCTCTTCCTCTATGGGGAGGGCGTCCATGTCCGCCCGCAGCGCCACCGTCGGTCCGTCCCTTTCCCCCCTGAGCGTAGCGACGATCCCGTTCCTCGCGACCCCTGTCTCGATGTCGAGGGGCAGACCGTCGAGGGCCGCGAGCACCTTTTCTGCGGTCTTCTCCGTATCGAAACCAAGCTCGGGCTCGCGGTGAATGTCGCGCCTGAGTGCGACGATCCTCTCTCCGACATTCTCTTCGATCTCTTGCTGCAAGCCTTCGAATCTCTGAGACACGTCCACAAAGTCTCCTCTCATAGCGGTTTGGAAGGGTGAACCCTTCCAAACCGCGCTGGTCAGCTAGTCAGCATTTCAGCTTGTCAGCTCTTTGTTTGCTGACGGTCCGACACCGCTGCGGCGCTGCTTAGGAAAGGTACCATAGAGCACGGGCTAGACTACGGTCTCTGGTGACCAGACGGTCGGCTCGCGCGGCAGGCGTTCCGGGTCGAAGCGGGCGATTAGGTCGTCCGTTGACGGCATCTCCCCGACTCTGGCGAGGCCGAGCGAGCGGGCCATCCAGGCGCGGACCTCGTCAGGCCCCTCATCCCGGTCCGGGAGGGTGACGGCGCCGTGACGCTTCGCGAGACGCCGTCCGTCCGGGCCGAGCACGAGCGGGACGTGGGCGTATCGGGGCACTGGCAGGCCGAGTAGGCGTGCCAGCAGGATCTGGCGCGGGGTCGAGTCCGTGAGATCCGCGCCCCTCACCACCTCGCCTATCCCCTGCGCGGCGTCGTCGACAACGACGGCAAGCTGGTACGCAGGGGTGCCGTCGTTGCGGCGCACGACGAAGTCATCCACCGCAGCCTCGAAACGGCCTAGCATCCGGTCATCGAAGACTATTCGGGCTCCTTCCGAACGCACCCGCAGCGCCGGTGGTCGTCCGGAGGCCTCGCGCACGGCGCGCTGCGCCACTGTTAGTTCACGGCAGGTTCCTGGATAACGGTCTGAAGCCGGGATGCCGTGCGGCGCGGATGAGGCGGCCCGGGTCTCCGCCCGCGTACAGTAGCAAGGGTAGAGTAGTGCGCCGGCATCGAGCCCGGCTATGGCCTCCTCGTACAGTTCCATCCGCTCCGACTGGCGAACCACGGGACCGTCCCAGTCGAGTCCAAGGGACCTGAGATCGGAGAGCTGTGCCTCCTCTACGCCAGGACGTACCCGCGAGCGGTCGAGATCCTCCACGCGTACCAGGAATCGCGCCCCGGCCGAACGCGCGAACAGCCACGCCAGGAGCGCAGTCCGCAAGTTTCCGAGGTGGAGCGGGCCAGTGGGGCTCGGCGCGAAGCGTCCGTCGGAGACGTTCTTCTCCCTGTGTCCTTGCTGCTGGCGGGGTGGGGAGGTTGGCAGGGGAAATCTAAGGTATCCAGACTCGGGCCGGTGATTCGGTGGAGAGGGAGGCAAGTACGACGTTCTTGACACCGAGGCGCCAGAGTTCACGGGTGATGACGGCGGCGTCCGACATAGTTCGGCCTGGTTCGACGCCGGTTATGAGGGCGGCCGTTCTGGCCCTCTTCGGCACTCTGGCGAGGGAGCCTTGTGAGAGGGCGATGGCGAATGCTCTCGGGGTTATGCTCTGGCCCTGACCGATGCCGGTGAGGTCGGAGAAGATGGTGGGACGATGGACGTGTACTTCGTCCACGGGAGTTCCGAGGGCGTGGACGTTACCGACGGCGACGACCAGGGTGGCAACGTCTGGGATGGCCGGCTCGTGATCCGCGGTGCCTTTGATCGGGCGCCGCCTCGACCCATCAGCCTCGACCAGGACAACGTCGGCTAGTCCGGCGAGGTCGCCGACCCACGCAGGGTCGACGCCGCCTATCCTGTTCTTGGAGAGCATCCCGGATCCTACGACCACAGCAGTCGCTCTTGAGAGTGCTCTCTCGGCCTTCGCGCGCAGGTCGCCGGGGGCTTCCGAGGTGACGAGTGGGCCCAGCCCGTCGGCCTCGCTCGACAACATCTTCGTCGTCGGGGCCACGAGGACCTTTATACCCTCCTGCGTGAGGCCGCCGGAGACAGCAAGGATCGCACCTGACTTGCCCCCAGCCCCGACGAAGGCGGCCACGTCCCCAGACGAGACACCTAACGCAACGTGCAGCTTCAATACCACTCCCATCTCGCCAAGAGGCGCCGGGTCTTGTACATCTGTATTCATGTTACATCATCGATTCACTTCGCGTGCTTTATGACATGTTGGATACTAAGATCTGGTGTAGGATACGGATGGCTGCTCCCACGAGGCCGACCGGATTACGTGGAGCATGGCAGGGGTAATCTAGTGAGAAAGAAAGACGAGAAGAACTCGTAGTTCTAGGATCAGAGGAAAGGAGCGTGGGGATGGATGGGCGAGAGCGGGTAGCGGAATTCGGCAGGGAGCTCAGGGAGGGTCCCGAGCCCTCCGACCGGAGCATCAAAGAGATCATCGACGCCCTGAGGCCCCAGCTTCAGGAGCTTGTCGACAAGCAGGTCGAGCTGGCGAAGATGGAGTTGACCCCCGTGGCCAAGAGGGGCGGGTTGGCTTCGGGCCTCCTCGCGGCCGCCGGCGTCTTCATGCTGGTCTTCCTCATAATCCTCTCTCTTACAGGGGTTTGGGTACTGGATGTCTTCCTCTCGCTGTGGGTCTCGGCTCTGATCGTCAGTGGTATACTGCTTCTGATCGGTGGGATACTCGGCGCAGTCGGAGCCAGCATACTGAGGAGGTTGGATCCCACGCCCCACCGCACGATCCTTACCCTTCAGCAGAACATCAACTGGATAAAGGGGCAGTTGAGGTAATGAGCGAGATACCTGAGCGTATAGAACGGGAGATGTTCGAGATCCGGAGCCGCATGGGACCGGACGTTCGGGACCTCAAAAAGCATGCCGAGCCTCAGGTTATCGTGAAGCGTACCTCTACAAAGGTCAAAGAACGCCTCAGGGACGCCGCGATCCGCTTCGGCAAGAGCCTCAAGGAATCGGCCAGTCGCCAGGCGAAGATGATCGGTGAGGCGGGCAGGAAGAGGAACCCGGCGCCCCTCACGGACGCCGTGAAGAGCGACCCGCGGCCACTGATCCTGCTGGCCGTCAGCCTGGCCGTCACCCTGATGGCCGTGCGCAGAATCTCCAACGGACGAGGGGAATAGAGGGGCGGTTCCCAAAGCCCCGAATACTCCCACCCACCTGAGACCGGTCTCCACGAAACCAGGGGACCGGTTCTGACGCACGTTCACTTCCAACCCGTGGGTGGCGCGGCTGGAGACATGACCCTCGCCGCGCTCGTCGCGGCCGGAGCGTCGCTGCCCGAGATCATAGCCTCCCTGCGCGGCCTCGGCGTAACCTTCGACCTGACTACGGAACGGGCCGAAGTAAATGGTGTCGGCGCACTCAGGGCGGACGTCGAATACCCCGAGGAGCACTCCCACAGGACCTTCATGGACGTCCGCGCCCTGATAGAGGACGCTGCACTGCAGGAGCGAGCGTCCTCACGCGCGCTGGAGGCTTTCCGCCTACTGGCCGTCGCGGAAGGCGCCGTCCACAACCAGGACACCGAGGAGGTCACCTTCCACGAGGTCGGGGCCGTCGACTCGATAGTGGATGTGGTAGGTAGCTGCGTGGCGCTGGAGTTGCTCGATGTGGCCTCCGTAAGTTGCGGTCCTCTACCCATGGGCACGGGAGTCGTCGATGCCGCCCACGGTCCCCTCCCAGTGCCAGGGCCGGCGACCCTGGAGATCCTCGAGGGCTCGCGTGTACGCTGGACCGACGAGCCCAGGGAGACGACCACCCCGACCGGGGCCGCGCTCATGAGATCCTTCACCGGCGGCATCTTTACGGACGCGCCCCCGCCCATGACCCTGCGCGCCACCGGCTACGGTGCCGGAAGGATGCGCCTGCGGAGCACGCCGAACCTGCTGCGCGCCGTCGTCGGAGAGATCGAAGGCCCAGAGGGTGGCGTCGAGTTGCTCGAGGCCAACGTCGATGACGCACCGGGCGAGCTTCTCGGGGCTGCCGTCGAGCGCCTCCTCGCGGCCGGCGCCATCGACGCCTGGCTCGAACCCATCGTGATGAAGCGCGGTCGCGGCGCCTACAAGGCGTGCGCCCTGGCCCTCTCCGGCGACCGCGAGCGCCTCGCCCAGCTCCTCATGCGGGAGACAGGAACACTCGGCGTGCGCCACCACGCGGTCGGACGCACCGTCGCAGGGCGGCGGCGCGTCCTGGTAACCCTTCCCTACGGCGAGTGCCTCGTCAAGGTGGGAAGCATCGACGGAGAAGACTTCGTCGTCGCCCCCGAGCACGCCGACGCAGCCAGGCTAGCCGCGGAAACCGGGCTCCCGCTGCCCAGGGTGTACGAGGATGCAAAGGCCGCCTTCGGCGGCCCTGCCGAAGGCGGCCGCGGTCAGCACTTCAGCACTTCAGCATTTCAGCAAGACCGAGAGTAGTCAGTACCGGAAGCCGGCCATCGCATCTCCCCCAGCAGCCCTATTGTTCTTCCTCCAGGTCGCAGCCGAACGCCCAGACCCTCTTCCTGCTTGCGAGTTGCACTCTAGTAAAAAATCCCCTG
>JBPCIR010000079.1:0-26653 GCA_051006095.1 Rubrobacter sp.
TCAGATGGCTCAATACCTTGTAAATATGGACCTAGTAAAAACCGATCCTTTGCTTCCCCTCGATCAATTGGCTGAGCTTGTACAGGACACGCTCCTTCCCTCCATTGAGGTTTTGATAGCCCTGAGATCACGAGGAAAAATTGTGGCTGGAGGATATCCTATGGGACATCGGGCTATCGTGTTCGTAATGGAAGCGGAGTCCGAGGAGGACCTATACAGGACATTAGAGGATCTGCCTCTTTGGGACGAAGTGAATACCAAGGTAACTCCCTTGCAGAGGTTCGAGGAATTACAAGATCGTAAGGGAACTTCGGGACCCTTGGCCGCAGAATCGCTAAACCTAACTTCGGAGACTCCATCTTCCACGCACTCCTCGGGTGAATAAGGGACTGCTACTCGGTTGGCTTTCCCTTCGAAGCGGTATCGGGACGCAACCACAGCGAGACATGCTCCAGCTGCATCGTCTCACTGAGGACCCCTACCAGATAGCCATTTAGCGCCTCCAGGTCCGTCTCCTTGCGTAACCGGGCGTTGAAGGCCTCAAGGGTCTTTGCGGCGTCGTACTTCCTGCGGTAGTAGCGACGGTGTATGAACGACTGGATGCGTCGCCTCAAGGGAGTAAACAAGGCTGCGATCACCAGGGTGGATGCCACCACTGCGAGGGTCGACTCCTGGCCGCTGAGGACACGCAAGGCGGCCTGTAGGCCGACCACGCCTCCGACGTAGGTTGCTGCCAGTAGGATGGTGAGGGGCGCGTAGGTTAGGGTGCGATTTATGAGGAGGTCTATCTCGTAGAGGCGGTACCTCAGCACCGCGACCCCGATGGCAGTGGGCAGGGCGACGAGCACAGCACCGAGCACCACGTTGCCGACGATCTCCGGAAGCGAAGCCTCCAACGGAACGAGCAGCAGGAGTGCTGCCGCGTAGACGAACCATTTCATCTGCTGTCGTTCGACTCCTCGCGACCACCTAAAGCGCATCACCACGGACGCGACCGTCCAGCCAGAGTGCACGCCGTGCCGCCCACAGCACGTGGAAATCGTTGCCGGCGTTCGACTCCCTGGCTCTGCTCCTCACAGAAAGTCTGGGTAAACTGCCTATGCCAAGGCCAGCGGCTTGTCTTCCACGCGAGACGTTAGGGTCTCGTTCATGGCGTCCGATACCCTCTGCGCACGGTCTACCGTGATCCCGTGGTACTCGTTGCGCTCGTCACGCGAGAC
Organism: Rubrobacter sp.; assembly: GCA_051006095.1. Taxonomy (GTDB): domain Bacteria; phylum Actinomycetota; class Rubrobacteria; order Rubrobacterales; family Rubrobacteraceae; genus Rubrobacter_D. Next base: position 1,221 of record JBPCIR010000079.1, read on the forward strand.
TTGGGCTTCGCTCACCGCGAGCTTCTCGGCCAATTCCCTCTGGCTCAGGCCATTGGCGATCCTCAAGACAATGAGCAGGGTACCTACCGCGCTCAGGTCGCGGATGATCCCGAAGTCCCGCCGACGCACCCTCTCGTACCACTCCACCTCTTCCTCGAGCTTGGCACGAAACGAGAGCATCGGCTCCAGGGCTCGCCTTACCTCCTCCTCGGAGAGTCTCAACTCCTCGAGCTTCTCCTTCTGGAGGGCGAGGACCTCCTCGTCCTGCCTGAGCCGCTCCACCGCTTCCCTGTACTCCTTTTCGCTCCTGATCACGCGCTCTCACCTCCTCCTTCTTCTACGATCTTGACTATCCCCTTGGGCTTGTACTCCCTGTGCGAGAGCCTAAACGCCGAAGGGAAAGGCAGGTTGTTGCCGAACTGATCCCTTATGCCGCTCAGTAATCCCGGGTAGTGCGGGTAAAGCTCCACCCTGTAACGATGCCACATCGGTAGTTGTCTCTTCGTCTGGTTCCGGTACGGTCTGCGGCTCGCCGGGTTCCATGTCCAGACCTTGTGTGGATCGAGCCCGTTAAGCTCCCTCTGTAGGTTTCCCGTGGCAAACTCGACGACGTCGCACTCGAAGTAACCGTCGATATCATTAGGGTGGTCCTTGTCCTCGACGAAAGACCCATTCACGAAGATCTCCGTAATCCCGACCCGCCGCAACTGGCCAACAATGACCCCCAAGTTCTCGACTAGCCTCATCCTCCACTCGGAATCCCAGTTCGGATACCCTTCCTCTGGCCCTTCCACCAGCATCGAGCCCTTCAGCTCTTCCAGCGACATCTCGTAGTCCCCCGGTGGCAGAAGTCCGTTCTCGTTAAATGGTGGGAGTTCCAAAACAGCACCTGTGGACGAAACCAAACACAGTACAAGCTTAACTTATAAGTTAAGTTTATCCTAGGAGAGGTTGTCTAAGGAGCATGCTGCAATCTCGTGCCAACAGCACTTGACGCAGCCCTTGAACTCTTCCTGCGGTGGCGACCGGGATCAGACCGGTAGAAATGACGGAACAGGTGTCAACAGTAGGGACAGAACCAGATGATATCTAACGGTACTGTATGGCCACAAATCCGCTTACCGCTAAGGATTTACCGCATACCCAAGGGCTTCCGCATGTGTCTGAAGATCATGATCCTGGGGAAAAGTGGCTGTGGAGGGCAAGGCACGGCTCGTGGTACGCGGATATTGCGGGGGATCACGCGCGGGAGTAATGTACGCGTCGGGGCAAGTGACGCTTCCAGGGGAGGGTATGACGTAGAGTGGCTGGGACTACGCTTCTCACCAACGCTTTCCTCATAGACTGTACCGGAAACGTGCCGCGAGAGCGGGCTTCAGTGGTGGTCGAGGGAGAGAGAATAAGGGAGGTACGCTTCGGAGAGCCGCCTCCTACGGGCGGGCACGGCGTGATCTTAGACTGTGCGGGGATGACGCTCATGCCGGGGCTGACCGACGCCCACGTCCACATAGGCGCGGTGGACGTAAACATCCTGGATCAGCACAGGGAGCATCCCTCCAACCTGCTCGCCCTGATGATGGCCAGGACCATCGAGGACACCCTCCAGCAAGGGTTCACCACAGTGAGGGACGCCGGCGGCACGGACTGGAGCTTCAAGGCGGCCATCGAGCGCGGGATAGTCGATGGCCCGCGATTGCTGATCAGCGACCGTCCGCTCTCGCAGACCGGGGGGCACGGGGACTGGCGCCGGGCGACAGAGACGCAATCGCCGGAGATCTTCTGTCCCACAGCGGGGATGCGCTCGGTGGTGTGCGACGGGGCCGACGAGGTAAGGCGCGCCGCCAGGGAGCAGCTCAGGCTGGGGGCCGATCAGATCAAGGTGATGGCCTCAGGCGGCGCGATGTCCCCCGCTGACGAGCTCTCGGCGACCCAGTACTCGCTGGAGGAGCTCAGGGCCGCCGTCGCGAGGAGGCCGAGGCCGCCAGCACCTACGTTATGGCCCACGCCTACAACGACGAGAGCGTGAGGAACTGCCTCGAATCCGGGGTGCGCTCTATAGAGCACGGCAACCTCATAGACGAGGAGACCGCGCGGCTCATCTCGCGGGCCGGCGCGTACCTCGTGCCCACCCTCGTCACCTACGAGGCGCTCTCGGAGGAGGGAAAGAGCTACATCGTGCCCGAGGACGTCATCCGCAAGATAGATGAGGCGCGCGAGGTCGGCATCAGGGCCCTCCATTTTGCCTACGAGGCTGGCGTCAGGATCGCCTCGGGCTCCGACCTCCTGGGACCATTGCAGGACCGCAAGGCCAGGGAACTGGAGATCAAGACCAAGGTCATGAGCCCGATGGAGAGCCTCATCTCGGCGACGAAGACCAACGCCTCCCTCTTCGGTATGGAACACGAGATCGGCACCGTCGAGGAGGGGAAATTCGCGGACTTGCTCGTGGTCGAAGGCAACCCCCTCGAGGACATCTCCGTCCTCCAGAACAAGAGCAATCTCAAGCTGATCATGAAGGGCGGCAGGGCGTTCGAGAACGAGCTGGAAGAATAGTGAGTCGCTTGCCGAAGCCGGGCGCGAAGAGAAGGTGCGGATTCCGTATGACCGGCGCCGTTGGCCGAGGCCGCGAAGAGCAGGGCCGCGGGCGTTCTCGCTGCGGCGTGCTTGGCGTCGTGGCACAAGACCGCGACGCGGCTTGCCAGCAAACCGAAGATGATCGGCGAGTTTGCCATCCACAACCATGGACGCGAGCGCGCCCGCTCGAAGTTCTGCGTCATACGGTCGGTTTGTCCGCCTCGGTCTTGCCTGAGGAAGCGTCCGAAGTTTCGTTCGCGATCGCGGCCTGTTCGTCGGCGCTGACCTCGCCACGCTTCTCGTCACCGTAGACCATGAGTGTGGAGCCGACTATGGCCAGCACGATGCCCAGGGTGCCGTAGATAGACGGTAGCGTCTGGTAGACGGCGAGCGAGATCAGAACGGTCAACACCGGCGCGAGGGCGTTGGTGGTTGGCGCCACGATCGACGCCTTGCCACGGCTCAGGGCCATCACGAGGAAGAGGGCGCCGACCGCGTTCAAAAGCTGCGTACCGAACGTGAGCGTCGGGGCCTGCCAGGGCGCGCCCCCGGGGAAACCTCCCATCATCACGAAGGCGACAGGGACGAGCAGGAGACCGCTAAGCGCCATGTAGCCGAAGGTGGTGCCGTCGTTGACCCCGACCGTCGCGGCCTTGCGCATGTAGTACGCCTGCACCCCCCAGGCCAGTGTGATCAGCAGGGCCAGAACCAGCCACGGTCCCACGCCGGCGTCGCCGCTGTCGCCCGAGATGTTGAAGAAGACCAGCGCGACAAGGGCCAGCACGATGCCGATCTTTGTCAGGCCGAGGAGCCGCTCACGCAGGAGGAAGGTGGCCATGAGCACCGTGATCCCCGGTGAGAGGGCCACGATCGGGAAGATAAGGTAGGCGGGGCCAAGGGTGAGCGCTTTGAACAACACCAGCTGCCCGCCAGCCCCAGTGAGCCCGATCAGCAGTCCGTAGAGGCCCGCGATCGGCCGCCGGTCGAATGTCCTCTCGCTACGCAGGATAAAGAAGGCGGGGATGAGCATGGTCACGGACCAGAGTATGTAGACCATCTCGTCCGGGTAGCCGTACTCTTCCGTCGGAAGGCTCGAGAAGGCGCCCCATACACCCCAGAAGACGACCAGGAGCGCCGCGTAAGGTATCCAGCTTCGTGAACTCATTTCGATTCCCCTTTCTCTAGGTGCTTGACTCTCGCTCCATCCCCTGTAGTCGGCCGAGCGGCCCGGCGCCCAGTGGTTCGCCTGCGAGCTTGGCCGCGTAGATCGCCGCCCCGATAACGGGCGAATACAGGGGCTCCCGCAACTCGTACCCATCGTGAAGGTCCTCGAGGGCCGCTCGGAAGCCGCCCACGACGGAGCGTACGTTGAACACACCGCCAGAGTAGGAGACCGGAACCTTCTCGTCCGTGCCGAAGTCCAGCAGTCTTCTCGTGGTGTCCACGAGTCTCGCGAGTTCTTCCGCCGCCTCAGATAGGATCTGCGCGGCGCATTCGTCCCCGGTCTCCGCCGCCTCGGCGACTGTGCGGCTGAGATCTGCGATCTCTCTCCGCCCGCCCTGCCAGCGGTTGAGGACGACGTCGACCAGGTCCAGGTCACCCTCCAGTTTCAGGTGGGTGCGCAGGGCTTCGTAGAGGGGCCCGACCGGCAAGCGCCCGTCGCTCATCCGGGTGAAGGCGTTCAGCCCCTTGATGGAGATCCAGTACGCCGAGCCTTCGTCGCCGAAGAGGTCACCCCAACCCCCGACCCGCGCGCCTTGCCCGGCCCTCTCACCGTAGGTTATGGACCCTGTCCCGCTCACGACGTTGATACCGTCGACCCCGCCCAGCGAACCCGCCCACCCGCACACCATGTCGTTGTCGCAGGCATACCGGGCGTGTCCGAGAACCTGACCCGGCGTCGCATCGAGGGCGGGCACGTCGCCGCTGACCTCACCGTAGGTCGGCAGCCCGAAGAACGCGTAACGGATGTCCGCCGGCGTGAACGAGGCCTTTTCGCATACTTCGTCGATCCCCTCCCGCAATACCCGACCCACAAGGTCTATGCCTTCCGTGAAGTAGTAGCAGGAAGGGGCCCGTGCCTGCGCTGCGACGTGTCCGTCTTCGGTCAGGAGACAGAGAGCGGTCTTCGTGCCCCCACCGTCGACGCCTAGATACATCATCGACCCCCTTGTGGTAGAGGATGGATGGAAACGCCCTGTACCACGCGGTTCACCTCCTGGTTGGGGAACGGGTTGTCCGGCGTGTAGCCGAGGGCGAGCGAGAAGCAGAGGCCGAGGAGTTGGGCGACCACAACGAACGGCAGCGCGAGCGCCGCATCCTCCACTCCCTCCAGACCGTCCACAAACCAGAAACGTGGGTCATCTCTTCCTCCATCCGTCGCGGCGACCGCGATGACGCTCCCGGGATGCATCGAATGGTTCAGCTCGGCGAGTAGGTCCAGGTCATATTTGCGCGCGTATGGATCCCCGGAGATGTAGCAGACGGCCAGCGTCCGATCGTCGAGGATGGACTTCGGCCCGTGCCTGAAGCCGAGCGGAGACTCAAAGTAGGTCACGATCTCGCCCGCGGTCAACTCAAGGAGTTTGAGGGAAGATTCGTGGGCGAGCCCCTTGAGAGGACCGCTGCCGAGGTATACCACCCGCTCGTAGCCCGAGGAGGCAAGGCGTTGGATCTCCTCCCGGCGCGTGGCCAGCATCCCTTCTGCGGCCTTCGCAAGACGCCCTACCAGTTCGTCAGGGTCGGCTACAGCGCCAAGGACCAGCCAGGCCGCAAGGATCATCGACGTGAAGCTCGACGTCATGGCGAAGCCCTGGTCGTTAGTGGCCTCAGGCATCAGAAGGACAAACGACCCGGCCGACTCCACATGCTTCTCGTAGAGTCGACCGTTTTTGTCGCAGGTGAGCACCAGATGATGGCACTCCGCGAGAGATAGGTCGGCGAACTCGGTCGCCGCCACGCTCTCCGGGCTGTTGCCCGAGCGCGCGAACGAGACCAACAGGGTGGGCCTGTCATCGGCGAAATACTCTTCCGGGTTGGAGACGATGTCCGTCGTCGGGACGGCATCCACGCGACGCCCCATGCGTCGAGAGAGCGCAGGGGCCAGGATCTCTCCCGCAAAGGCCGAGGTGCCAGCGCCCGTCAAAACGACCCGCAGATCCGGGCTTTCCAGCAACGCTCGAAGAAACGCATCGATGTCTTCCCGACGCGAGGCCACCATGTTACTAACCTCGCGCCAGACGGCCGGTTGCTGGGCGATCTCGCGGGCCGTCGCCTCACCGCCCTGATCCACGAAAAGCTCCACATGTCCACCCAAATCTAGGCCTCCTCTCTCTTCGGTTTACAGGCTGCGGCGTAGTCCTCGAGTGTGTTGCGTACGCGGTCGAAGACGATGGCTTCTGGGCCGCTGTCCAGACCACCGCGCCGCACCCGTTCGTACTGGTGCGGCAGGTACTGGCTCAGTAGGGTCTGTGGTATCTCGCTAGCGGCCAGGTTGGAAAACAGGCGCCTGCGCGCATCCTCGACGTCGGGATACGACCAGTAGTAGCGTATCCTGTCGCTGTAGCTGTACCGGCGGAGGAGGCGCCTGGCCGCCGGCCCGCCCGGGTAGTAGCCTTCCCAGTACCCAGGCTCCTCCCGCATCCGGCGCTCGACGACGGAGGGCAACTCCGACCGTTCGCCTTCCGCCACCAGTTCGTTCTCGATCGCGGCGAGCGCGAACAGCGCCTCCCGCATTGCGAAGGTGAGCGCGGGACCAACCTTGAGCACGGCCCAGTGATCCTCGACGAGCGCCCTGAGGTTAGCCCGCGTCTGGTAGTCCGTGGAGTGGGCTTCGAAGACCAGCCGCCCGCGATCGTCGAGCACGCGTCGAAGCTCTCCGGTCGCGGATCTCTCGTAGTCGATCACGCGCTCGAGGTCGAACTCCACGCCAGGCTGCACGACCAGCGCTATCACCCGATTCCACACCCCCTCCAGACCCACTCCAGAGAAAGCGTCGTCATGGGCCGCCAGGGTGGCGCGCGCCGCATCGGCGGAGGTCGGGGTGAGTTCTTCGAGGGCCTCATGGGCCCCGCCAGGCACGGGCACCTCTGTCCCGACGACATAGACGAGGTCGTCTGCGGACGCTTCCTGCTCGGCTCTGCCAGCGAGCGTCGCGGCCCGTCTGGCGACCACGCTGTCGTCCAGGGGTGTTTCGTCGTCCGCGCAGGGCATACTACAGTCGAGGTGAAGCTTGGTGAACCCGGCTGCGACGTAGGAGGCGACGAGATCACCTGCGTAGGCCAGCGCTTCCTCAGCCGGACGTTCCTGCCAGCGGTTGGGACCGAGGTGGTCGCCGCCGAGGACGATGCGATCTTCGGGTAGTCCGTGCCGCCTCGCCAGGTCGAGTACCAGATTCCGAAAGTCCTGTGGCCTCATCCCCGTATAACCGCCGAACTGGTCTACCTGGTTAGACGTGGCCTCCACCAGGAGGTAGCCATCGTCATCGAGCGCCTGCAGAACCGAGGCCTCGAGGACCAATGGATGCGCCGAGCACACGGAGTAGACGCCCACGGCCTCGCCGCGCTTGTGCCTCTCCACGGTGTCGAGCAACAGGCCGCTCACGATGGCTCGCCAGTAACAGAGTCGGTACCCGTCATGCTAAGGATGTCACATAGAGAGCGTGATGTCTCCCTCTCGATGCCGGTCATCCCTTGATCCCCGTGGACGCTACGCCTTCGACAAACTGCCGCTGCAGTACGACGAACACGGCGATCACGGGCAGGGTCGAGAGCATCGCCCCTGCCATCAGGAGGGGGAAGTCGGTGAGATACTGGCCCTGGAGAAACGCCAGACCGGCGCCAAGCGTCATCTTCTCCGGTGAGTTGATAACAACCAGCGGCCAGAGGAAGTCGTTCCAGGACCACAGGAAAGTGAAGATCGCCAGGGCGATCAGACCTGGCTTCGCCAGGGGCAACATGATGCGCCAGTAGATCTGGAAATGGTTACAGCCGTCGATCTTGGCGGCGTCCTCCAGCTCGCGCGGCAGCCCCATGAAGAACTGTCTGAGCAGGAAAGTCCCGAAGGCGTCGAAGAGGCCAGGCACTATCAGGGCGAGGAGGGTGTTGACCCAGCCGAGCTTAGCCATGATCAAGAACTGTGGCAGCAGGAATATCTGGTAAGGCACCATCAGCACGGCCAGGTAGAGCGCAAACAGGACGTTGCGGCCAGGAAAATCTATCCTCGCGAAGGCGTAGCCGGCCAGCGAGGAGGTGATGAGGACGCCAACGACCTTGACCGCCGTGACGATGATCGTGTTCTCGTAGAAGGCCAGGAACGGCAACTGCGTGAACACCTGCGCGTAGTTTTCCCACCTTAACTGTTCGGGAAGGATCGTCGGGGGAACCTGAAAAGCCTCCCCCAGGGTCTTGAAGGAGGTCAGAGTAGACCACACGAACGGCCCGATCATCGCCAGGGCGCCCACGGCCAGTATCAGGTGCGTTGCGAGCCTGGTCCAGGCTGGTAGCCTGGGCCGCCGTCGTGTTCTACCGTTCGGTGAGGTAGCTCTAGTCATAGTGGACCCATCTCCTCTGGAGCCTGAACTGTGCGAACGTGATCAGGACGATGATGATGAACAGCGTTAGCACCACGGCTGCGCCCTGTCCCTGCTCGTTTAGCACGAAGGTGTCCTTGTAGAAGAGGTAGACGAGCGACTGGGTCTGCTCGATAACGGGGCTGGTCGATGCACCCCTCCCGCTCGAGATCATCAGGAAGATCAGGTCGAACACCTGCAGGGAGTTGATGAGCGATATGACGGTGACGAAGAACACGGTCGGCGAGAGCAGGGGCAAAGTGATGCGAAAGAACTTCACCAGCGCCCCCGCGCCATCCACTGCCGCGGCGTCGTAATAGTCGGTCGGGATCGTCTGTAGGCCGGCGAGAAAGAGGACCAACGCGTATCCGATGCCGCTCCAGACACCAACTACCACGATCGCGTAAAGGGCGAGGCCAGGATCGCTCAACCACCTGGCGCCCTCTATTCCAAGCAGCCCGAGCAGGTAGTTGATCACGCCGTAGTCCGAGTTGTAGAGCCACCGCCAAACCAGCCCTATGGCCGCCGGCATCGTGACCACCGGTATGAAATACAGCGTCCGGTAGACTGACAAACCTCGCAAGTTCTGGTTCAGAAGCACGGCCAGCACCAGAGCAATTGCCTCGGTGATGGTTACGCTGAGAACCGTATAGACGAGGGTGTTACCCAGGGCCAGCAGGAACTCCGGGCCGTCGAAGAGCGCCCGGTAGTTGGACAGGCCGGTCCACCTGGCATCACCGAACGGTCCCCATTCCGTGAAGCTGAAATAGAAAGTCTGGAGCATGGGCCAGATGTAGAAGGTGAGCAACCCGATCAGACCAGGCGAGATCATGGCGTAGCCCCAGAATGCGTCGGCGCGCGCTATGCGACCCCATTTGCGCCGCCGCTTGGGCCGATTTCCACCGGGCGGTCCAGCCCGCGCTGCGCCAGGCTCACTCGCCGACATGGTACTCTTACCCTTCCGAGAGTATGTTGTTCATACGCCCTGCGAGCTTTGCACAGGCATCCTCCACGGCAACCTTGCCGGTCCAGGCATTGCGGAGCACGGCGAACTCCTCCTCCTGCCACTTCGCTGTGTCCGGCGAGATGGGGACCGCCTCGGCGTACTCCCGCTCGTCTATGAATACCTGGGCGTCGAAGCCAGGGTACTGCTCGACCCACAGACCGGCGGTACCCTTGAGCGCGGGAATGACGGTCCCTGTCCTGGCCTGGATGTCCATCGCCTTATCTCCGCCCAGGAACCTCGCGAACTCCCATGCCTCCTCAGGGTATTCGGTGTCGGCCGAGATTACGTTTCCAAGACCGTTCGTGCAGGTGGAGCGCTGCTGGCCTTCGGGTAGCGGGGCTACGTTTATGCTCTCCGCGACCTCCTTCTGCTCCTTGAGCAGCACTGCGTTCCAACTGCCCAGATAGATCATCGCTATCTTCTCCGAGAAGAATGACTGGAAGGGTTCGGTTTCGGTCATCTCAGCCAGCGTGGGCGAGGCTTTGTGCTCCAGAATGAGGTCGGTCCAGAACTCGACCCCGGCGACAGCCGCCTCGCTGTCGTATCCCGATCTGAGCCTTCCGCCATCCTCGCAGACAATGCACCCACCCTGCTGGTATATGGTGTTCCAATGCCCCTGCTGCGGGTCCAGCGGTGCCGCCGTTCCCCAGACGCCGTTCGACGGGTCGGTCAGCTCCACGGCCGCGTCTGTGAAGTCCTGCCAGCTCCAACTCTGGTCGGGGAAGGGGACGCCGGCTGCGTCGAATAGCTTCTCGTTGTACCAGAGCCCGATGGTGTCGAAGTCCTTGGGCAGTGCGTAGGTGTCACCCTGGTACTGAAAGAACCTGACTATGTTCTCGGGGTAGGTGCCCAGATCAATGCCATTGTCTTTTATCTGGTCAGTGATCGGGCGCAGTATGTCGTTGGAGGCGAACAACTCGAACCAGATGGGCTCCATCCAGAACACATCCGGTAGCGTCCCGCCCTGTGCAGCGTTCTGCAACTTGGAAAGGTACTCGTCATAGGGCGTAAGCTCGATCTCCACGGTTATGTTCGGGTTGGCCCTCGAGAACTCCTCTACTATTTCCTCCATCGCCGGCATCTGCGCCTGATCCCAGATGCCGTAACGCAAGGTGACCTTGCCGGACGAGTTCCCTCCACAGCCAGCAACCCCGAGCAGCCCCGTCCCCGCAACCAGGCCGGCCCCGCCAAGCTTCAGAAACTCCTTCCGGCTCAATCCTCGTGCCAACGAGACCCACTCGTCTCTCATTCGCTCCTCCTTCCCAGGGCCGCGAGGCTACGCCTGTCCACGTCGCCCACCCGTTGATCCCATGCCCCTGGCATTGCTCGTTTCTGCAATACCCTTGCGCGTATCTTAATTATTGTGATTATTTGAGTCAAGAGTTGCGCACAAACGTTCCCGGCGGCGGAGGGCCTCGCAGGACAAGACTCATCAAAATAGCTGCATTGTCGCTAAGTATGCCCTATGTTCACTGTTGATTGCTGTAGTGGCGTGTATGATTGTTGGTGACTACAGGGTTCGTGGCAAAGCACTTGCACGAAGTTGCTGTTGTGGGGGTCGTCTGGTGCAGAAGCTATAAGAGCGGGAGGCGGTGAAGTGCTGGACGTTGAGAGACGGCAGAAGATGGTGGCTCTTGTCGAGCAGCATGATGGGGCGACGGTTCGCGAGTTGAGTCATACGTTCGCCGTCAGCGAGGCGACGGTGAGGCGGGATCTGATCCTGTTGAGCAAAGAAGGACTCATCGAGCGGGGTCATGGGGGGGCGGCGCCGCGGCGCGCGAGGAGATCTCAGGGTTTGCCTGAGCTTCCTTTGCTGGAACGCGCTGGATTGCAAATCGGCGAGAAACAGTTGATCGGGCTGGCAGCGGCCCGACACGTCGAAGACGGGGACGTAATAATGATAAACGGCGGCACCACGACCGCGGAGATGATCCGTCATCTGGACCACGTTCGAGATCTTACGGTAATCACCAACGCCCTCAACATAGTGTCGCTCCTGGCTCCCTGCCACCACATCAAGACGGTCATCACCGGCGGCGTCCTGAGAAACTCGGAACTCTCCATGCTTGGCGTCCTTACGGAAGACGCCCTACACAACCTGCGCGCCGACAAGCTCTTCATGAGCAGTCCGGCCATCCACGTGGACTACGGTTTCTCCGCCGACGACATGACCGAGGTCGAGAGCGACCGCAACATGATGTCTTCGGCGCAGGAGATCACCGTGCTCGCCGACCACACCAAGTTCGGGAAGGTAGCCATGATGCGCGTCGCCCCGATAGAGCGTGTGCGACGCATAATCACCAGTTCGAATACCTTTACAGCGATGGTGGCCGCCCTGAGAGAACAGGGTATCGAAGTAGAAGTGGTACAGGAGCAAGACACCGGCAACGATTCAGCGGCAGCCGATGATCCGGCCGTTTCGAGGAGGTAATGGCGTGACCAAAGTGACCATAATAGGAGCAGGCAGTGCGGTCTTTGCGCGGCAGATCATCACCGACATCCTCGCCATAGAGGGTCTCGGAGGTGGTACCTTCGCGCTCGTGGACATTGACGCGGTACGCCTCGAGTTGGCGCGCGGGATAGCCGAGAAGCTGATCGAGACAACCGGCAAGGACTGGAGCGTCGAAGGTTCGACGGAACGCAAGGACGTGCTGGCGGGGACGGATTTCCTGGTCAACTCCATCGAGGTCGCCGGGCTAGAGAACGTGCGCCACGATTACGACATACCGTTGAAGTACGGCGTTGACCAGTGCATTGGGGACACCATCGGCCCCGGCGGCATCTTCAAGGCGCTCCGCACCGGACCAGCCTGGCTGGAGATCGTGGGCGACGCGGAGCTGGAGTGCCCCGAGGCTGTGGTCATCAACTACACGAACCCTATGTCGCTACTTACCCTTGCTGCGATGAAGAGTACGGGCATGGACGTGGTCGGGCTGTGCCACAGTATTCAGGGCACCTCGGAGCAACTCGCTGGCTATCTCGAGGTGCCTTTGGATGAGTTGCGCTGGAGGGCGGCTGGCATCAACCACAACTCGTGGTTCGTCGCTCTCGAACGGGAAGGGAAGGATCTGTATCCTGAGTTGCGCGAGCGTGCTCGCACGGCCGAGATCTACGAGCAGGACCCGGTCCGTTTCGAGACGATGCTTCATCTCGGCGCCTTTCCGACAGAATCCAGCGGCCACTTCTCCGAGTACCTGCCCTACTTCCGCAAGCGGCCTGACTTGATCAAACGCTATGCCCGAGCCGGATACCTGGGCGAGAGCGGATACTACGCCAATAACTGGCCCGACTGGCGGGCCGAGAACGACCAGGAGATCCGCAACATGCTCTCCGGTGAACAGGAGTTACCACTGCAACGGAGCGCCGAGTACGCCGCGGACGTGGTCGAGGCCGTAACCCTCGGCAAAGAGAAGGTGATCTACGGCAACGTCCGCAATACGAGCCTCATAGACAATCTGCCCGATGGCTGCGTCGAGGTTGCTTGCCTGGTGGATCGCAACGGGATTCAGCCCTGCTACTTCGGACCTCTGCCGGAGCAGCTCGCCGCCCTCAATCGAACGCACATGGCTGTGCATGAGTTGGTCGTCCAGGCTTTGCTAGAGCGCAACCGGCAGAGTGCCCTCTACGCATTGATGCTCGACCCGCTCACTGCTGCCGTGTGCTCGCTGGATGAGATAGAGCAGATGTTCGCGGAGATGTGGGAGGCTCAGCGACCGTTCCTCGAATACTTCGAGTAAGTGCTCGGCCGCCCTGGTCCTGGATAGGAAGGCAAAGTGGATATCATGGACTCCGGATACGGCATCAGGACCAAGAAGTCACGCGAGATCTTCGAGCGGCTCGAACGCTCGATCCCTGGCGGCAATACCCGCTCCCTCGCCTATTTCCCTCCTTATCCGCTGGTGATCTCCTCGGGCTCCGGCTGCCGCATCTGGGACGCGGACGGCAACGAGTTCATCGACCTCCTCAACAATTACACCGCTTCGGTCCACGGCCACGCCCTGCCGGCCATAAACGAGGCCATGAGCAACCAGGCGGCCCTGGGGACCGTTTTCCCCGCCCCAGGTGAGCTGCAGGCCGAGCTCGCGGAACGGATCGTCGGCCGGGTGGCGTCCGTTGAGAATGTGCGCTTCGCGAACTCAGGCACCGAGGCCGTCATGATGGCCGTGCGCGGCGCCAGGGCATTTACCGGGCGGGAGAAGATCATCAAGGCCGAAGGTGGCTACAACGGCATGTGGGAGCAGGTGCCGATCTCCTGGCCGCAGGACTCCTACGAGGCTGCGATGCCGGAGGGGGTACGCGAGCTCGTGCGCATGGTCGACTACAACGACGTGGGCCAGCTCGAGGCCGCGATGGAAGAGGAAGGCAACGAGGTGGCAGCGATAATCCTCGAGCCGGTAACGGGGACTGGGGTCTTCGCAGGGACCCCCGAATACTTCGCGGCGGCGCGAAGCCTGGCCGACGAGCACGGCGCGCTCCTCATCTGCGACGAGATAATAACCCTCAGGCTGAGCATGGGAGGCTTTCAAGAAGTACTGGGCGTTCGTCCCGACCTGACGACGATGGGTAAGATCATCGGCGGCGGTCTCCCTGTCGGTGCTTTCGGCGGACGCGCGGATGTGATGGAGGTCTTCGACCCCCGCTCTCCAGGCCACCTCCACCACTCAGGAACCTTCAACGGCAACCTCATGACCATGGCCGCAGGCTGCGTGACGCTGGACCTCCTTACGCAAAGCGAGATAGAGCGCATCAACGTTCTTGGCGAACGGCTCGCTGATGGGCTGCGCCGCTCTTTGGCCGAGAACCAAGATCTCCACGGCGTCGTGAACAATTGCGGGTCTCTACTGCACGTGAACTTCGGGACGGAGGGCGAAGTCCGCAAGTACTCCGACCTGAATCTCGACAGCCCCATGGCGGCCAGGTTCCATCTCGCGGCGCTCGACGAGGGAGTCTACTTCGCGCCACGCGGTTTCATGAACACGTCCACGGCGATGGACGAGCAGATAATCGACGATGTGCTCGAGGCCTGCTCCCTGGCCATGGAGCGCGTCATCGGCCATCTCGACTCTACGAGATCCAGCGTCTAGCGGGCGCAGCTTCCCAGCCAGGCCGTTCGCCCGTGATCCGGGGGGCGGCTACAATAGAGTCCGCCGGAAGACAGACGCGCTGACCGGGCAGGAGGTAATCGTCCGTGGCAGAACCGTTTGTTCGCGGCAATCACGCCGGGTTTCTGTGTCCGTATCCAGGGAGGTCATCGGCTTGAAGGGCGGAGGTAGGGACGCCCCGTGGTCCCTGGTCTGGGACCGGATCGACTACGATTTCGACGAGCATCTGGAGGATATCCGTAACTTCCTGCGGTGCCCAACCGTCTCCGCTTCGGACGACGACATGCTCGCCGGAGCCGAATACGTAGCAGCCCTGATCGAGGGCGCCGGCGGGAGCGCCGAGATAATACCCACGGCCGGACATCCCGCGGTCCTTGGTCGCATCGAAGGCGACGGCCCCAGGCTCCTGCGCTACGGAATGTACGACGTGCAGCCTGCCGATGAGCCTGGATGGTCCTCGCCTCCTTTCGCCGCTGTTACGGCCGATGTGCCAGGGGCGGGACCAAGCATCGTGGCGCGGGGCGCCGCCAATTCCAAGGGTTCGCTCGCCTCCTTCTTGCTGGCGCTGGCGTCGGCCCGTAAGGTCTCGGATCTGCCAGCGGAGATCGTCTTTCTCGTGGACGGCGAGGAGGAGCTGGGGAGCCCGAGCCTGCCGAAGGTGATGAACGACCGGCGCGCCGACCTCGCGGCCGAGGCAGCCTTCGACATGGACCTGACCGCCGACAGGCGGGACATCGCTGAGGTCTACCTCGGGTGCAAGGGCATCGTGTCCTTCGTTCTGAGCTGCTCGGGTGGGGAGTGGGGCGGTCCTACAGAGAGGGCGCTCCATTCGAGCGAAGGGGTGGTGATCTCCTCCCCCGCCTGGTCCCTGGTGCGCGCCCTGAGTGCTCTGAAAGACGCCGCCGGACACAACGCCATCGAAGGCCTCCGATCAGCGTCGGTTCCTCCTGAGGACGAGGGGTTGCTCGACGCCTTGGCGCGAGACTTCGACCCGGCCGCGCATCTGGAAGAATCGAACGCGCTGGCGTACCGACGGCCGAACGACGCACGTTCACTCCTGAAGGATCTCATGTACGAACCGGTCCTCAACCTCAATGGGTTCTCCTCAGGCAGCGTCACGGGGAAGACGATCGTGCCTCACGAGGCCAGGGCCGCGCTCGACCTCAGGATCCCCTACGGCACGGACGTCGAGTCGGTGGTGGCAGGGATCGAGCAAATCGTCGCGAAGACAGCTCCCGAAGTGGTGGTGGAGGGGGTGCAACTCTGTCCACCGTCAAGAACGACCGCAGCCTCGCCGGTCGCGCGCGCGATGGTCGAGTCCCAGTGCGACGTTGGGCCGCCGCCGCAGGTGTGGCCTTCGGCCCCCTGGTGGGCGCCCTTCTACCTCTTCGAGCAGGTCCTCAGGATCCCATTCGCCTCAGGCGGCGCGGGGCAGGCGGGGGGCGCACACGCCGCCGACGAGTACGCGACCATCGCCGGCCTGAGGACGCACATGCGCCAGTCTATTGCCTTCCTGCACCGCTTCGCCGGAGCGGACCGGTGACGCCGCCGGAGAATAGTGTGCTAGACAGGATCGAGGAGACGCACGGTGTGGACTGAACCCCTGGAGTTTGGGAAGCTGACGTGGCCTGAGGTAGCCAGGGCCGCAAGCGAAGGACGCGTCCCTATAGTGCCCATCGGGACGCTCGAGGACCACGGGTATCATCTGCCCATCGACACGGACGTCACGCTGGTCGAGGCGGTATGCCGGGGCGCCGCAGAGCGTCTGCCCGCACAGACGGTGCTCTTACCGCCGATAGTGTACGGTTATTCGCCGCACCACATGGATTTTCCTGGCACCGTCTCGATCCGCTGGGATACCTTCTGCCGCTACTGTACGGACGTCGCCCTCTCGCTGGTGAGACACGGCTTCGGGCGGGTGCTCATGGTCAACGGCCACGGCTCCAACCAGAACCTGGTCGAGACCGCGGCCCGGCTGGCGATGGTGGAGGAGCCGGAATCTCTGGTCGCCGCCAGCTTCTATCTGGTCTCGGAGCGGAGCGCGGCGGTGATCGAGGACGTGCGCGACTCGGGCCGGGGCGGGATGGCCCACGCTTGCGAGCTGGAGACCTCCCTGTACCTGCACCTGCATCCCGAAGCCGTAGACATGTCCCAGGCGGTCGACGAGCGCGGCTACGCCGAGACCGAGCACGCCTGGATGGACTGGTCCGACGGACCGTTGAAGATCATGCCGTGGTGGTCCTCTTTCTCCGAGTCGGGTGTCCAGGGCGACGCCAGCAAGGCGACCGCCGCCAAAGGCCAGGCTCTCTTCACGGCCGCCACAGAGGAGATAGCCGCCTTCGTTACCGAGCTACTGAGCCTGCCCAAACCTGAGAGAAAGGACCGCCATTGACGCTAAAGGGCCGCGTTCTCCGTCCCGGAGGCACGATCGGGGTGTCCGCCCCGGCGAGCGCCTACCACAACCGAAGCGAGGTGCTACGTGGGGTCGAGTGGTGGGAGGGCCACGGCTACAAGGTGAAGCTAAGCCGCAACATCTTCGCGCGCGACGCCTACGTGGCTGGCTCCCCCGAGGGCCGGGCGCGGGATCTGATGGACATGTTCACCGACGATGAGGTTGACGTGGTGCACTGCTTCCAGGGCGGCTACGGCTCTGCCCAGACCATCGAACACCTCGACTTCGACGCCATCAGGGCCAACCCCAAGGCCCTCATCGGCTACTCGGACATCACCGCGCTGCACACCGCGCTGCGACACCATACAGGGCTCGTGACCTTCTACGGACCTGGCCTGGCCGGCGTCAACGACAAGGAGACCAAGAAATTCACCCAGGAGCGGCTGCTCGAGGCGCTCACCACGGAGGGGCCCCTTGGCGAGGTGCCGCGCGACCCGGAGAACGATTACATCAGGTCGTTCGGGGGCGGGACGGTGACGGCGCCGATGGTGGGGGGTTGCCTGTGGCTGTTGTGCCAGGCGATCGGGACGCCGTGGCAGCCCGACCTTGCCGGCAAGGTGTTCTTCTTCGAAGACGTCGAGGCACCGCCCTGGTACATAGACGGTTTTCTCAACCAGATGCGCCAGGCCGGGATGCTGGACGAGGTCGTAGGGGTGGTCGTCGGGGAGCTCGAGAAGTGCGACTGGAGCGAGGAGCGCCCAGAGTTCCCCCAATCGCTCTCCATCGAGGACGTGCTGGAGCGCTACATCGAACCCCTCGGCGTGCCCGCCCTCTACGGCTACCCGCTGGGCCACGGCGAGCGCTTGTGTACCATACCCCTGGGAGTCTCCGTCGTCTTGAACGGGGACGAGCGAAGCCTTACAATCGAGGAACCAGCGTTACTGGAATAGTCCAGCGTTGCTGGAATCAAGGGGCAGAGGGGAAAGAGGAATATGCGAAAGATCGCTGCGGCTGCGGTGTTAGTGGTCTTGATCGTCGGGCTCACCGGTGCCACGAGCGCGGGTGCGCAGAGCTCGTCCGGGGGGACGAGAAGCTTGTTCTGCGCATCGGGGACACCAACGACATCGACGGGTTCAACCCGTTCAAGCTCGTGGAGATCCCCTCGTTCGAGGTGATGGACCTTACCTACGATCTGCTGGTTGACTTCTCCCCGAAGGACTCGAGTCCTGTGCCTGGCCTGGCCGACTCTTGGGAGACCTCCGAAGACGGCCTCACCTGGACCTTCCACCTCAACAAGGAAGCCAGGTGGCACGATGGCAAACCCGTAACCTCTGAGGACGTCGCCTACACGTATCAGCGTATTTTGGACGAGGAGCAGGGCCTGTTCATCGACTACGTCAGCCAGATCGAGAGCATCGAAACCCCCGACGAGCACACGGTCGTGTTCACGACCAAGGATCCTTCGGTACAGATGCTCTCCATGTACGTCTATATTTTGCCCAAGCACATCTGGAAGGACGTGCCTGCTGATGAGACGAAGACCTTCGAGAACTCGCCGGTGATCGGGTCCGGTCCGTTCCAGGCCGTGGAGTGGAAAAAGGGCCAGTCCGCGCGCCTGGTGGCCAACCCGGACTATTTCAGGGGGGCACCGAACCTCGATGAGATCATCTTCCAGTTCTACGACAACGACGACACCATGGTGCAGGCGCTCAAGAACGGCGACGTGGACTACATCTCGGGCATCCCCATCAACCTCTTCAAGTCGCTCGAGAACCAGGAGGGAATAGAGACCAACTCGGCCCCCGACCCGGGCTTCACCGAGCTCGGCTTCAACCTCTACGAGCCCTCACCCGAAGTGATAGAGGAGTTCGGCGCGCCCAAGACGACCACCGGAAACCCAGCCCTGCTCGACCCGAAGGTGCGGGAGGCGATCAACTGGGCCATCGACGAGGAAGAGCTGACCCAGAAAGTTCTCCAGGGCGAGGGCATCCCCGGCTCCACCCTCGTGCCCCCGATTCTGGCCAAATACCACCTGAAGTTGGACGAGTCCGAGATTCAGGGCTTCGACATCCAGCGCTCCAGGGAGTTGCTCGAGCAGGCGGGATGGACCGACACGAACAGCGACGGGACGGTGGACAAGAACGGCGAAGAGCTGGAGCTGCGCCTGTTCGTGCGCTCTGAGGATAAGGACTCGGTGACCGAGGGCCAGTTCATCGAGGATTGGTTCGAGGAAGCCGGTGTTGGGCTGGAGACCAAGGCCATAAGCGACACGGCCCTGACCGACGCCATCTACGCCGCCGACTACGACATGTTTATCTGGGGCTGGGGCTCGGATGCGGACCCTGACTTCATCCTGTCGGTGCTTACCTGCGAACAGTTCATGGGCTGGTCAGACACCTTCTGGTGCAACGAGGACTACTCGCGGATGTACCAGGAGCAGAAGGAGCAGCTCGACATCGACGAGCGGGCGGCCACCGTCAAGGAGATGCAGCGCATCGCCTACGAGGACAACCCGTACATCATCTTCTACTACGACAACCAGACCGAAGCCTGGCGCACGGACAAGTTCGAAGGCTGGTTGAAGACCCCGACTACCGCTGACCCTGGCCAGATCGCTTACACGTTCTCCAACGAAGGCTACCTGAACCTGCGGCCACTCAGCACCGGCGACGCTCCGGACGAAGGAGGCGGCACCTCGCCGCTCGTGTACATTGGGTTGGCGCTCGTCGGGGCGGCGATCGTAGCGGTGGTCATCGTGCTCGTCAGGAGGAGGAGCGCGGAGGACAGAGCCTGAGCCGGGCGCGCTACGTAGCGGGAAAGCTGATCGGGGCCGTCGGCACCCTGTTCTTCGTGCTGGTCCTGAACTTCTTCCTGTTCCGCATCCTGCCCGGTGACCCCGAGCGCACGCTCACCAGGTTGCAGCGCGTTTCTCCCTCTACCATCGACGAGGTGAAGAAGGAGCTCGGGCTGGACCGGCCGCTTACCGTCCAGTTCTTCGACTACCTGGGGGATACCGTAAGGGGAGAGCTCGGCATCTCCTACGTGTTCTCCCGTCCGGTGTCCGAGGTGATCGGGAGCGCGCTCTGGCCGACGATTCTGCTCGTCGGCGTGGCCACCATCGGCGCGACGGTGATCGGAACTCTCATCGGCATCTGGGGCGCGTGGCGCAGGGGGAGTCCGGTCGACACGGCCTCCCTGGGCTTCGGCCTCGTCACCTACGCCATGCCTGAGTTCTGGCTGGGGATGCTCCTGATACTACTATTCGCCGTCGCCCTCGACTGGTTCCCGACCTCGTTCATGTCCACCCCGGGCCTGACTGACGCCTCTGCCGGCTTGCTGCTCGTTGACACACTGGAGCACCTTTTCTTGCCGGCGCTCACGCTGGTCCTGGCGCTGCTCGGGGAGTACGCCCTGATCATGCGCTCCAGCGTCATCGAGGCCATGAACGAAGACTACGTCACTACCGCCCGCGCCAAAGGCATGCGCGAAGCCCTTGTGCTGCGCAGGCACGTGGTCCCGAACGCCCTGCTGCCGGTGGTGACGCTCGCCGCATTGAACCTCGGGTTTATCGTGTCCGGCGCCATCACGGTCGAGACCGTTTTCTCCTGGCCTGGTCTCGGCCAGCTCACGTTCCGGGCTATCAACGGGGGGCCGGACTATCCATTATTGCAAGGCCTGTTCCTGCTGTTCTCGGTGGCAGTGATCTTCGCCAACCTGGCTGCAGACTTGCTGCTCGGGTTGCTCGACCCCAGGATCGGACGCGCTTGAGCGCCCAGGCTACGCGCAGCGGCCGAGCAGTGCGCCGGGCCCGCAGGGTTCAGGCGTTCAAGTCCTCGGCGAGGCTCTTTGCCGGAAACAAGATGGGGGTTGCGGGACTGGCGATCCTGGCCGTGTTCGTCGTCCTGGCCGTCTTCGCCGATGTGCTCGCCCCAGAAGCGCGTCTCTCGGTGACGAACGCGCCAGGCGCTCCGTTGGAACCGCCCTCGGCGCAATTCTGGCTCGGTACGGATGAGCTTGGGCGGTCGGTGCTCGACCTCGTCATCCAGGGGTCCCAGATATCTTTGCTCGTGGGCTTCTTGGCTACCGCTATCTCGATGCTGATCGGGGCTCTTGTCGGCATAATGGCCGGCTACTTCGGTGGTTGGGCCGATGTGATCCTGATGCGCTTCACCGACTGGTTTCTGGTCATCCCTTTCCTGCCCCTGGCCATAGTGCTCGCCGCCATCCTGGGCCGGAGCCTGCTCGTCATCGCGCTAGTTATCGGGGTCACCACCTGGCCGGCGACCGCCAGGGTGGTGCGGGCCCAGGTCCTGACCCTCAAGGAACGCCCTTACGTGGAGCGTGCCAGGGCCCTCGGGGCCGGAAACCGCCAGATCATCACCAGACACATTCTCCCCAACGTTTTCCCCCTGATCTTCGCCAACACCATCCTGGTCGTGGCCCTCGCCATCCTCACTGAGACCACACTGTCCTTCCTTGGGCTTGGCGACCCCTTCAGCGTGTCCTGGGGCAGCATCCTGGAGTCGGCCTTCGCTGAAGGCGCCATCTCCCTCGGCGCCTGGTGGTACCTGGTCCCGCCGGGCCTCTGCATCGTGCTCGTGGTGCTCGGCTTCACGATGTGCGGCTACGCTTTCGATGAGATCCTCGACCCCAGGCTGCGAAAGAGATGAACGAAGCCGGCGACACCCTGCTCGAGATAAAGAACCTGCGCGTCTTGTACGAGATACGGGGCGCCAGAGCCCCGGCGGTAGACGGCGTGGATCTCACGTTGCGGGCGGGGGACGCTCTGGGTCTGGCGGGAGAGTCGGGGTGCGGCAAGAGCACGCTCGCGCTGGCCTGCCTCGGCTTGCTTCCCAGCAATGCGACGGTCGAGGGATCTATCCGTTTCAGGGACACGGAGGTGATCGGCGCGAAGCCTGGCCGGCTGCGGGCGCTGCGTTGGGCCGGGATATCTATGGTCTTCCAGGGGGCCATGAACGCGTTCAACCCGGTCAAGCGGGTCGGAGATCAGGTGGTGGAGGCGATCTTGCTTCACGAAGACGTCTCCAGGAGCGAAGCCCGAGTTCGGATGCGAGAGCTCTTCGAGCACGTCGGCATCGCCTCGCGCAGGGCGGGAGATTACCCCCACGAGTTCTCCGGCGGCATGCGCCAGCGGGTAATGATCGCCATGGCCCTTGCGTGCAACCCGCCGCTGGTGATCGCCGATGAGCCAACGACGGCGCTCGACGTCATGATACAGGCCCAGATCCTGAACCTCCTCGCGCAGCTGCGCGAGGAGAGGAATATCGCCCTGCTCGTTATCACCCACGACCTCTCGGTCCTCGCCCAGGTCGCCGACCGGGTGGCCATCATGTACGCTGGTCGCATCGTCGAGGAAGGCTTCGCGTCCAAGCTCCTCACCACGCCCCTTCACCCCTACTCGAAGTCCCTGGTCGGCGCCTTTCCCGTCATTGGAGACCCTGCTTCCCGCGGCATCCCCGCCGGCCTGCCTGGCGACCCGCCAGACCCCGCGGCCAGGCCCCGCGGCTGCGCCTTCCATCCCCGCTGCCCAGCCGCCTTCGAGCCCTGCGACAGGATAGACCCGGTCCTCGAACGATATGGCTCGCGCCTGGCCGCCTGCCACCTCGTCGCCGAAGAGGAGGCTTGATGGGGGAAGAAGCGCGGAGCCACGCGGCGGCGCTGGAGGTGCTTGACCTGGAGGTCCGCTTCGCCTCGCGGCGTCTCTACGGCTCCGGAGGTGAGGTGCTGGCGGTTGACGGAGTCTCCTTCCACGTCGATCCCGGCGAGGTCTTCTGCATCGCCGGGGAATCCGGCTGCGGAAAGACCACCCTGGGCCGCGCGCTGCTCGGCCTGGTGAAGCCCCACTCGGGGAAGGTCTCGATCTCCGGTCTGGACCCGGCGCGTCTGAGGCGTGAGGAGCTGAGGAAATTCCGGCGCCGGGTCCAGGTGGTGTTCCAGGACCCGATGGGCTCTCTCAACCCTCGGCAGAGCGTCTACGAGGCGGTCGCCGAGGGTGTGCGCATCCACCGATTGCAGGGGGATGAGAAGGAGATCGTGGCCCGCGCCTTGGCGCGGGCCGGCCTGAGACCACCCGAGCGCTTCTTCCTCAGCTACCCGCACGAGCTCTCCGGAGGACAGCGTCAGCGGGTCGTCATCGCTGCCGCGATAGCGCTCGAGCCCAGGGTGCTCATCGCCGACGAGCCCGTCTCCATGCTGGACGCTTCTGTGCGTGGTGAGATCCTCGAACTGTTGGTCGAGCTAAAGGACGAGATCGGCATGACATTGGTTCTGATAACGCACGACCTCGCCTTCGCCTGGGCGCTCGCTGACCGGGTCGCGATCATGTATCTGGGCAAGATCGTCGAGCTAGGACCGGCGCAGACGGTGCTCACCGAACCATTTCACCCCTACACGAAATCCCTGCTCGCCGTAGCCCCTGAGGTCGGTCGCCGCAGGACCCATGAGGTCCTGACGGGCGAGCCGCCGGATCCTGCCCACATCCCCCCTGGCTGCCGCTTCCACCCCCGCTGTCCGGTGCTGCGCTCGGGAGAGGCAGGCCCCCAGGAACCCCGCTGCCTGGGAGAGATCCCGGCTCTCGAAGAGCTGGTGCCCGGACATCGAGCAGCCTGCCATGTGGCAGCAGCCGGAGACTAGAATGAGGGTACACTTACGGGTGGTAGTGCGCGACGGCGGCCGACAGGGAGTGCGACCATGAGGGTGGTGATCTTCGGGTCTACGGGTGGTACCGGACGGCGCCTCGTGGAGAGGGCAATAGCGGAAGGGCACGAAGTTACCGCCTTCGTCAGAAACCCCTCCAGGATGACCGCGCGCCACCGGCGGCTGAAGGTCGTCGTCGGAGACGCGTTCGACCCGGAAAAGGTGCGTGAGGCGGTCGCCGGTAACGAGGCGGTGGTCAGCGTCCTCGGCTCACGCCAACCCAGCAACCCGCTCCATCCCCGCAGACCGGGGGACCCGCATGGAGTGGTTTCGGCCGGCACCGCCAACATCGTCGCTGCGATGAAGGAGCACGGATCGCGTCGCTTTGTGTGCCAGACGGCGTGGGGGGTGGGGGAGAGCAAGCAGGATCCTGGGTTTGCGGGCGCGTTCTTCATGAAGGTCCTCGTTCCGCCGCTGCTCAGGGATGAGTACGCGGACAAGGAGGCACAGGAGAAGATCCTGCGCCAGAGCGATCTTGAGTGGACCGTCGTGCGCCCCATGATACTGACCAACGGGCCGTGGACGAACGACTACCGTGTGGGGTTGGATCTGAAACCGGGAAGCCGCCCTTACATCTCACGGGCGGACGTCGCCGACTTCCTGATGAGGCAGCTCGCCGATGATACGTTCGTGCGCAAGGCGCCGGCTATCGGCTATTGACCCAGGGCGTACCGCCCTCTTGCTTGAATCCGAATGCGCGATTCGCGGTAGATCGATACCGCC
Source organism: Rubrobacter sp. (assembly GCA_051006095.1). Lineage (GTDB taxonomy): Bacteria > Actinomycetota > Rubrobacteria > Rubrobacterales > Rubrobacteraceae > Rubrobacter_D. The sequence goes on from JBPCIR010000079.1 coordinate 25,304, forward strand.
GCATATCGTGCTGCGAGGCCAACCTGAAGCGCCGAACAAATGCTGGATGGGCGGGTCGTAACCGTCACACAGGCGGTGGGATCAAGTAGCAGCGGCGCACCCCGGATGTAGAATCAGTTTTGCGAAGAACGTTCCTACTACCGGGGAGAAGCGCCGCGCCCATGAAGATAAGTCTCACCATCCCCTCCGTCAACCAAGCTCCCTCTCACAGACCCACAGCCTGCCTCTACTGTGGGCAGCCCATCTTGCACCGTCACGGCAGCGTCTCCAAACCCCTCAAGGATCACCGCCTCTCTCTGGTCATCGCCCACCGCTACAAATGCCTCTCGTGCAAAAGGACCTTCCGACACTATCCATCCGGGGTCACCCGCAAAACCCAGAGCCGGCGCACGGTGGTCTTGGCGGCCTTGATGTACGGATTGGGACTATCGTGCTCCGCTGGCTCTCATCTGCTCGGGGCGCTGGGAGTGGATCTCGGCCAGATGAGCGTGTGGCGTGATGCCTGAAGGAGGCCGGGGAAGCGCTAAGGCGAAAGCGCCCGGCGGGGAGGGTGCGGGTGTTGGGGGCCGACGAAACTGTCTACAAGCTCAAGGGACAAAAAGTGGTGGTAGGTTTCGTGGTGGATGGAGAAGGCGGCAGGACGCTGGGTTTCGAGGTGCTCTTCGAGGGCGATGGCGAGGCTTTCAAGGAGTGGCTTGAGCCGTATGTCGAAGAGCTGGGAGCGGAGATCTTGGTCACCGACGACAACGATTCCTATTCGGTGGCGGCGTCTGGGTTGGGCGTGGAGCACCAGTTGTGTGTTGCGCACGTGAGGAAGTACGTGGCCAAGAGGGCGAACTCGATCATCGAGCAAGCCGAAAAGGAGTGGGCAGAAGGCGATAAGCGCTCGGATAGGCTCGCGGAGGATCTTGGGCTCGTGAAGGACCTCCTGGAGGAACTAACAGAAGAAGGAGGCAGGCGGATGGGGCGGTTGCACCGAAACTACTCGTGGGCACCTCCTCCCGAGCGTAAGGCACAGAAGGCGAGTTGCGCTTACAGGATGCGGATGCTAACACTGGAGTTGTGGGAGAAGTGGCGAAAGCTAGGACTTTACCTGGCACGCCCCGAACTTAAGTTGGACGGCACCAACAACGCCTCCGAGCGTTCGATCGGCAGGAGCAAGGTGAGATACAAGAGTATGCGAGGCCACAAGAGCATGGAGGGCATGAGCAACGCCATCGCGCTCACGCAATGGCTCTACGACGGCGAGGATGAGCACGACCTGGCCAAAGAGATGGCGGCGTGAATTGGTCTTCGAGCGCCCATCGGAACAAGTTTCCAAATTCGCCCACCGTCTTTGGGACAGTTACG
>JBPCIR010000080.1:0-3794 GCA_051006095.1 Rubrobacter sp.
GTCCCATCCTGGTACCTGATCCCCGCCCTCACCTGCGGCAACGCCGTGGTCTGGAAACCAGCCGAATACTCCCCCGCCATCGGCGACGCCCTGGCCAAACTCTTTGTTGCCGGCGGCCTCCCAGACGGCGTCCTCAACGTCGTGCAGGCCGAAGGACCTGCGGTCTTCGAGGGGTTGGAGAAGGCCCTGGACGAAGGGCTAGTCGACAAGGTCGGCTTTACAGGCTCTTCCGAGGTCGGAAAGAGGATAGGCGAGCTCTGCGGCAGGCACATGCAGTCTCCCTGCCTGGAGCTCGGGGGCAAGAACCCCCTCGTGGTGATGCACGACGCAGACCTCGACCTCGCCGCCGAAGGCGCCCTATTCTCAGGCTTCGGCACAGCGGGCCAGCGCTGCACCTCTCTTGGCACTGTGTTCGTCCACGAGTCCGTTCACAGCGAGTTCATCTCCAGGTTCGCAAGCGCCGTCGAGAGTGCGGCCATAGGAGATCCCACAAAAGACGTACTCTACGGTCCGATGCTGAGCGAGCGCTTCCACGAGCGGTTTTTGGGGTGGCTCGAGCTCATCGAGGACCACCACACCGTCCACGGTTCGAGCGGGATGGGACGCATTAGCGCAGACAATCCTCGCGAGGGTTTCGTGGGAGACTCCGAGGCCGGCATCTACGATCACCCGACCATCGTCGACGGCGTTACGATGGAGGATGAGATCTACCGCACAGAGACTTTCGGCCCCATCGTCGGCGTCGCCTCTTTCTCGGACTTCGATGAGGCCGTAGCCCTCTCGAACGGGCACGGCTACGGGCTCTCGGCAGCGATCTACACCACCGACGCGACGAACGCGCTGCGCTTCAGGGAGCGCAATGGCGCAGGGATGCTCTCCGTCAACAACTCCACCAGCGGCGCAGAGGCCCACCTGCCCTTCGGCGGCAACGGCAAGAGCGGCAACGGGAGCCGTCTCTCGGGCATCTGGGTGCTCGATCAGTTCACGCGCTGGCAGTCGATGAACTGGGACTACGCCGGCAAGCTCCAGAAGGCCCAGATGGACATAGCCGATCTCCCCGCCGACCTCGACTACACCCTGCCCGAGGAAGACAAAGGCGTCTGATGTACGACGTCATCGTCGCAGGCCTCGGCGGGATGGGAAGCTCGGCGGCCTATCACCTCGCAGGGCGCGGCAAGCACGTGCTCGGGCTGGAGCGGCACACCCCCGCGCACGACAGGGGATCCAGCCACGGGCAGTCCAGGATCATCCGCCTGGCGTACTCGGAGGACCCTGCCTACGTACCACTGGTCATTCGTGCCTACGAGCTGTGGGAACGGCTGGAGAGGGAGACAGGCGAGGACCTGATGACGATCACGGGCGGACTCATGATCGGGCCTCCAGGTACCAGGTTCTTCGAAGGCAGCAAGGAGAGTGCCGAGAAGTATGACCTGCCCTACGAGGTCCTCGACTCCGCCGGGCTGAAAAGACGCTACCCCGTCTTCGAACCAACCCCTGATACCGTCGCCCTCTTCGAGGAGAAGGCCGGCTTTCTCAGGCCCGAGGCTTCCGTGAAGGCCCACCTGGACAGGGCAGCTTCTCTCGGCGCCGACCTCAAGTTCGGGGAGGAGATCCTGTCCTGGCAACCAACGCGATCCGGGGTTCGGGTCGAGACAACAACAGGGACCTACGAAGCGGAACGACTGGTCGTGTCGGCCGGAGCGTGGGCGCCGAAGCTGCTCGCTGATCTCGGTCTCCCACTGGAGGTTACGCGCCAGATCCTGTTCTGGTTCGACCCGAAAGGCGGCATCGAACGCTTCCTGCCTGACCGCTTCCCCATCTTTATCTGGGAGCCCGAAGACGGCAACTCGTTCTACGCTATCCCTGCCCACGACGGGCCCAAAGGCGGGGTCAAGGTCGCGTTCTTCAGGGCCGACGGCAAGCCGGCGGACCCCGAGACGATAGACCGCGAGGTCCACGACGAGGAGGTTGAGTTCATCCGGAGCTATCTGGCAAGGTACGTCCCCGACCTCGACGGTAAGTTTCTCTACGCGAAGACCTGCATGTACACGAACACCCCGGACGAGCACTTCGTGATCTCCGTGCACCCCAAGTACCCCCAGGTCGCCATCGCCGCAGGCTTCTCCGGGCACGGCTACAAGTTCTGCAGCGTGGTCGGCGAGATCCTGGCCGCCCTCGTCACGGAAGACGAGACCCCCCACCCGATAGACCTCTTCTCTCCGGCACGCCTGGCTGGCGCAAAGCGCGGTTAGCCATGGAGATCCTGGATGCAAACCAGACAGCAGACCGCCTGCCTTACCCCGAGCTTGCCGACTCTATCCGCGAGGTAGCCCTCGCCAGGAGCTCTGATGGTTTTCAAGCCCCACCCCGGCTCGTCCTGCCTCTTTCAGAGGGCGGCGTCCTGCTGGTCATGCCAGCCTCGGATCCGGAGTTCGCCATCACCAAGCTGGTCACGGTCCACCCGGAGAACCCGGGACGCGACCTGCCGAGGATACAGGGCGAGGTGGTCGTAATGGACGCGACGACTGGAGAGCGGCTCGGCCTCCTCGACGGCAGTGTCGTAACCGCCAGGCGCACAGCGGCCCTCTCTATGCTCGCCGCCCGCGAACTCGCCCCGCGCCCAGAAGGGCCTCTCCTCGTCGTGGGCGCGGGAACGCAGGGTCGGGCGCACCTCGATGCCTTCCGCGAGGGCCTCGGCGTCTCCAGGGTCTTCGTTTCCTCCCGCAGTTCGAAGAGCGCCGTATCTCTCGCGGGACACGCCAGAAGCCTCGGCCTGGAAGCAGAGGAGGTCGAGGGACCCGAAGAAGTGCTGGACGACGTGAGCCTCGTCGTCACGGCCACAACGAGTTTGGAGCCGGTTCTCCCTGGGGAGATCCCGGAGGGTATCTTCGTGGCCGCGGTCGGGTCTTTCGAGCCGGAGGCGGCCGAGTTGCCGCCGGCCGTGGTCTCGGCCTCTCACGTCTTCGTGGATACGATGGAGGGCGCCAGAGAGGAGGCGGGAGACCTGATCCAGGCCCAACAGGCCGGCGCGTTCGGCTGGGAGGGCGCAACAGCACTCGAGGACGCGCTTCGTTCATCCGAACGCCCCAAAGGTACGATCGTATTCAAGAGCGTGGGCCACGCCCTCTGGGACCTTGCCGCCGCAAGGACGGCCTTCTCGCCTCCATCAGCCTCTCAGCCGTAAGCAAATAAGAAGCTCACTGCTGAAAGCTGATCGCTGTAATAAGGTTCACACTTTAGGTCGGGCGGTGTATAGTAGGAAGAGACGTGGAAGGAGTGCTCCGTGCAAAAAGCTATGATTACATCAGAACCCTTGTCCGGTATCGAAGTTGGGCGCGAGAGCGAGGAGATGTGCCTCCTCGCCAAGTTATTCAATGGCTTCGCCAACTCGACGAGGCTTTCGATCCTGTTGCTCCTATCGCAGCGCGGTGAGATGAAGGTCGGAGAGCTGGTAGACGAGCTCGGGGCGCCGCAGCCGAGGGTCTCGGACCACCTGCGCTGCCTGGCCTGGTGCGGTTACGTGCAGGTCCGTCGCGAGGGCCGAAACGCTTTCTACGCCGTGGCAGATGAAAGGGTCATGCAGATACTCGAACTCGGCGAAGAACTACTCCAGGACAACCTGGAGCACGTCGAAGCTTGTGACGACATAGAGAAGGACTGCTAGACGAGAACGCCCGGCAGCCGGCAAGAGCGAAGGGCACATACCCGCCATCCTGGCCCGCCGGACCCCTGCGCAGAGCCCACTCCAGAGGCAGAGGGCGTGTTTACGCGATCCGGAGGGCGGGGATTCTAGT
>JBPCIR010000081.1:0-29038 GCA_051006095.1 Rubrobacter sp.
GCAACCTCGAGGAGGCGCAGGCCGAGTCATTGAGGAAGATGATCGTGGCCATGAGCCGCGACGTGCGCGTGATCATCATCAAGCTCGCCGACAGGCTGCACAACATGAGGACCCTCGCCTACCTCAATCGCGAGACCCAACTCAGGAAGGCGACGGAGACCCTGGAGATCTACGCCCCCCTCGCGCACAGGCTAGGGATCTACTCGATCAAGTGGGAGCTCGAGGATCTCTCCTTCGCCACGCTCCATCCGCGCCGCTACGATGAGATAAAGAGCCTCGTCGCCGCCAGGCGCGGGGACAGGGAGGCTTTCATAAACGGGACGGCGGCCGAGCTGTTGCGGCACCTGCGGGAGTCGGGGATAGAGGCCGAGGTCCACGGGAGGGTCAAGCACTTCTACTCCATCTACAACAAGATGGTGCGCCGCAACAAGGAGTTCAACGAGATCTACGACCTCGCCGGCCTCAGGGTCGTCGTCGACGGCGTGCGCGACTGCTACGGGACGCTCGGCGTCATACATTCGATCTGGAAGCCCATCCCTGGCCGCTTCAAGGATTACATAGCGATGCCCAAGTTCAACATGTACCAGTCGCTTCACACGACCGTCATGTCCAACGAGGGGAAGCTGCTGGAGATCCAGATCCGGACCTCCGAGATGGACACGACGGCGGAGTACGGCATCGCTGCCCACTGGATGTACAAGCATGGCCTTACCGACCGTCAGGTGGACCGCCTGACCTGGCTCAAGAGCATGATGGAGTGGCAGCAAGAGACGACCGATGCCGGTGACTTCATGGAGTCGTTGAAGGGTGAGCTCGTCGCTGAGGAGGTCTTCGTCTTTACGCCGAAGGGAGACGTGGTCAGCCTTCCCAGCGGTGCGACACCCATAGACTTCGCCTACCACGTCCACACCGAGGTCGGCCACCGTACGATAGGGGCCAGGGTCAACGACCGCATCGTCCCCCTCGATTCCGAGCTCGTCTCTGGTGACAGGGTCGAGGTCATCACGGGCAAGAACTCGGGGCCGAGCCGCGACTGGCTCGCCGTGGTCCAGAGCGGGCGGGCGCGCAACAAGATAAGACAGTTCTTCAACAAGGCCGACCGCGAAGACAACCTGAGCCTGGGACGCGAGAAGATCCTCGCCCTTCTGAAGAGGCGTCGGATCGGCAAGGTCCCCTCGGGCGTCCTCGAGGACGTTGCCCGCGCGACCAATTACTCCTCCCCCGACGACATGTTCGCCGCCGTCGGCGCCGGTGTTCTATCGGCCGAGAACGTGGCCGGTCGTATAGTCGAGCATGTACGTCCCAAAGAGAAAGAAGAACAGCCAAGGGAGCAGAGCCCCGCGCTCGCCCCGCTCCCGCTCCCCGAGAGTGGAACGGACGAGCAGACCGGGGTGCGTGTCGTCGGGTCGAGCGGGATCCTGACGCGGCTGGCGCGCTGTTGCACCCCGATGCCGGGCGATGAGATCGTCGGCTACGTCTCGCTAGGGCGCGGCGTCGTCGTTCATTCAGCCGGCTGCGTGAACGCCAGGGCGCTCCAGTCAAGGGACCCCGAGCGCTTCGTCGAGGTCGAGTGGGCCAGGGGGTCAGACAAGCTCTTCACGGTCGAGCTGCTCGTCGAGGCCCTCGACAGGATGCATCTGTTGAAGGATATAACGGCAACGATCTCGGATGCCGGTGTCAACATCGTCTCCGCCAGAGTCGACACCATCGAGGACAGGACGGCCCTCAGTAGGTTCGCTTTCAAGGCTGCGAGCGTGCAGCACGTCGAGGAGGTAATACGTAAGATCCGGAGCATCCCCGACGTCTACGACGTCTACAGGGTCTCACGCGACGGCACACCCCTGGAGCGCTAGGAGACTCGCAGGTGAGCGAGATCGAACAGGTCACACTCTCTATGGACGGCTTCGAGGTCAACTCCTACGTCGTCCACGCCCCCGAAGGCGACATCGTCGTCGACGCCGGTGCCGAGCCGGAGAAGATCCTTGGCGCCACCCGCGCCCCCGTAGTGGCGATCCTGGTAACGCACGGCCACGCCGACCATGTGGACGCGCTGGCGTTCGTGCGCAGCGAGACAGGAGTCCCTGTCTACATGCATTCCGCCGACGCCGAAGGGAGGGTCAGTGACTACGAGCCCCTCGAAGACGGGCAGGCTCTCGATGTCGCCGGTCTAGGTATCAGGGTTCTTCACACGCCCGGGCACTCTCCAGGGTCTGTAACGTTCGTTATTGGGCACGACCAGATCGTCGGTGATCTCGTTCTGCCAGGGAGCGTAGGCCGGACGGACATCCCTGGCGCATCGTGGGAGGAGATCGAAGCCTCCATACGCAAGGTGATGCCTCTCTGGAAGGAAGAGACACGCTTGTACGCTGGCCACGGTCCTGTTCTAACGGCGGTGGAGGAACTGAGGACCAATCCATACCTGCCCCCTGGCCTCTCGTGACGGACTACAGGGGACCGAGAGGTACCTACGACGTCTTTCCCGGCGGCAGAGAGCCGCAGGAGCGACCCGAGCTTTGGACCTTCGTCGAGGATAGGGCGCGCGAGCTTTTCGGGCTTTACAACTATTCTGAGGTCAGCACGCCCATCTTCGAGGAGGCGCGGCTGTTCGCAAGGACGGCGGGGGAGGGCTCTGACATTGTCGTCCAGAAGGAGATGTTCACGTTTGTAGACAAAGGCGAGAGGGAGATGGCGCTCAGGCCAGAGGGGACGCCGGGGGCTGTAAGGGCGTACATCGAGAACAACTTGTACAAGCTGGCCCAGCCCGTCAAGCTATTCTACATCGGTCCGATGTTCCGTCAGGAGCGCCAGCAGAGAGGCCGTTACAGGCAGCACACCCAGATCGGGGTCGAGGCCCTGGGCACTTCGGACCCGCTAGTGGACGTCGAGGTGATCTCACTGCTCTACGCCATCCACCAGGCCGTCGGCGTGAAGGACGAGGTCGTCTACCTCAACAACCTCGGGGACATGGAGACCAGGCAGGCTTACGTTCCTGAACTCCGCGCCTACCTCGAGAGGCACCGCGGCGAGCTCGATCCCGACTCCGTCTCCCGCATGGACACCAACCCCTTGCGCACCTTCGACTCCAAGCACGAGGGTACCCAGGCCGTTCTCGTCGAGGCACCCAAGATCTCAGGTTACCTGAGCGAGGAGGCCTCGGCGCACCTCGAGGCCGTGCGTGGTGGACTCGAGGCGCTCGGCATCCCGTACGAGATCGACGACGGACTCGTGCGCGGCCTCGACTACTACACGATGACAGTCTTCGAGGCCAAGAGCGGTGCACTTGGGGCCCAAGACACCGTCGGGGCGGGCGGGCGGTACAACGGTCTGATCTCCGACCTCGGAGGACCCGATGTCGGGGGGTTCGGCTTCGGCTCTGGCGTCGAGCGGATGCTCCTGGCCGCCGCTTCGCAAGAGGTGCGCGCTAGCCTGGACGTCTTCTTCGTAACCCTGGCGCCGGAAGCCCGCATCCCCGCCATGAGGCTAGCCGGCGCCCTCCGGGAAGAAGGAATCTCCGCCGACCTGGATTACGGAGGGCGAGGCATGCGGGCGCAGTTCAAGCAGGCCGACCGCACGGGTGCCTCATACGCAGTCATATTGGGGGAGGACGAACTCGCGCGTGGCGACTGCACGGTGCGAGACATGGCTTCGGGCGAGGAGTCGGCGGTGCCCGTGGCCGACGGGGCGAAGGAACTGATCCGGGCCGTCTCCGGCTGAGGGTAGCCGTAGAGCCCCCATTCATACGAGATCCGCAGGATCGGTTCCGCTCTGTGTATACACTGGTCCGGCGCAACGCCTACTCCATTTCTCCCAGCATAGTCGTCATTCCCGCAGCACCATCGCGCGTCATTCCCGCGAAAGCGGGAATCCACAGCGAGATGTTTTGCTGCGCGCGATGCGGGAACTCTCGTAGTAGTCCGTTTCACATTGGGGGCAAAGGCTCTCCGTGTAGTTCGGACGTAGACCAACGAGAGGAGCACTATCAATGCCGGTAGAAGACTTGCGCCAGAGCCCGATGATGGCTCACATGCTCGACGCCCTAGATAACGGCGAAGATATCGGACACTATGGCTGTCTCGTTTTTGCGATGATCGGGCGTCACTTCGTGAGCAACAACGAGCTTGTGGAGCTATTGACCAAGGACCACGATACCGACGAGCAGGAGATGAGGGCTCTCGTGCAGCAGGTCGAGGAGAAGGGCTACAGCCCGCCAAGGCGCGAGAAGATCCTGGAGTACCAGAGTCAGCAGGTCTTCCCGATCTGCCCTGATCCCGACGACCCTGACGCCTGCAACCCGTACGCGGAACTGCAGTTCCCAGACGAAGTCTACGAGAGCATTCAAGAGTACAGGGAGGAAAGGGCGTAGCGTTCTAGCCGACTTTACTTTCTTCGCGAAGGCTGAGTGCTATCCTGGCCAGGTCGGAGGAGAGGCCGTGGCTGGCGCGGCCGACCAGGCGGGGTGAGGTGGTGACCCTGACCGAGAGCAGGCGCTCTATCGGAATGTGGTGCTCGAGCAGGACCCTTTCGAGGCCCTCGTCCTCCAGTGCAGAGAGTGGTTCGAGGCCACCTATCTCCTTGTAGACCGCGGCCGTCAGGGTCAAGGAGGCGCCCGAGAACTGCCAGTGCTGTGTCGCACCCCGGGGATCAGGACCGGAGAGAAGGCGCTCGTGGCGCAGGCGTCCCTGCTCAGCGTGCCTGCGCCAGACACTCTCGGGGAGCGAACCGTCGTCGGCGAGTTCGATGCGCCCGCCGATGGCCTTTGCTCCCTGCGAGACGGCCCGGAGTTGGGCGGCGAGCCAGTCAGGCGCGACTATCGTGTCGGCGTCGGTGCACGCTATTAGACCCTCCGAACGGCCTACCTGGAGGAGACGGGCGCAAGCAGCATCCATTCCGACCCTGCGGGCGGGGCCCGATCCCGCGCCGGGACCGTCGAGTAGGTGAAGTCTCAAGCGAGGGTGGCCCACAGCAATCTCACGGGCGCGTGCTTCTGTACGGTCCGTACAGTGGTCGAGGATAAGCATGACCTCGTACTCGAGGGGCCTGACGCCGGTTTGGGACGCGAGCGCCTCGAGGCATGGCCCAATGAGATCCTCCTCGTCGCGGGCTGGCACGACCACGCAGGCCGTGAGGGTTGAGTCCGGCACCGGGAGCATCACCGGAAGAAGGCCTCTCCGCGTTCGATCAGGTCACGCCCTCGCTCGTATTCCTCATCCTTGCCGTGGGAGAGAATTCCGACGAGCACACCCTCTTTACCGTACCGGACAGTGAAGGCCTCGCCCTCGCCTTCGAAGACCTGTTCGTCCCAGCCATCTCCCCAGGCCCAGTACTTGAGCGTCTTGTCGCCGATCGTGGACCAGAAGCCTGGGGCCATGTTCCAGGCAGCTTCGCCGCCTGAGATCACGGTTCCCGCGATGCGTCCGTGCTCCAGCGCGTCGCCCCAGTGCTCGACGCTGAGGTGGCGTCCTGCAGACTCGTTGTAAGCCTGGGCGATATCCCCGACGGCGAAGATCCCAGGCGCGCTCGTGCGCATGGAGGAGTCGGTGATGATCCCGTGGTCCACCTCGAGACCGGCCTCCGAGGCGAGCCGGATGCGGGGCGCTACGCCGGTCGCGAAGAGGACGGTTCCGGTTTCGACAGTGTCCCCATCTCCGAGGCGCACCGCATAGCCACCATCCTTGCGTTCGATGCCCTCGATCCCGGCCCCGAGACGAAGGTCCACGCCGTAGCCTCGTAGCCAGCCTTCGATGCGTTCCCCGACCTCGTGGCCGAGCCGCTTTCCTTGCGGCGACGCGTCGCGGCTGACCAAGGTCACCTCGGCGCCGCGCAGCGAGAGGGACGCCGCCGCCTCGCATCCGATAAATCCGCTCCCCACGACGACGGCCCGGCCGTCTTCTTTTACGCGGTCTTGCAATCGGGTCGAGTTTTCTATGGTCCTCATCGTCAGGATCTCGGGATCGTCGCCTCCAGGAACGGGCGGACGTACGGGTTCTGAGCCCGTGGCCAGAACGCAGACGTCGTATGCCAGTTCTTCACCCTCGTCTGTGGCGACGATCCGCCGTTCTCTGTCGATGGCACTCGCGTTGGCGAAGCGCCTTAGCTCCACCCCGTTCCCTTCGTACCAGTCGTCGCTTTCGATGGGTAGATCCTCGCGGGACGCCTCGCCCCTGAGGTATCCCTTTGTTAGAGGAGGGCGGTTGTACGGAGCGTATGGCTCTGGAGTCAGCATCGTAACGTGGCCCCTTCCGCCGCCGCCTCTGTAGGCGCGGGCCGTCGCCAGGCCGGCGGGACCGGCGCCGACGATCACCAGGCGTTCGTCCCTATTCACGCCGGGTCCTCGAAGAGATCCAGGCGGTAATCCGGCTCGACGATTGTCCTGGTGTTCTGGAGTCGCGTGTGTCTCATGAGCAGCTCGTGCACCTCGTCTCCCTGCAGCGGGTAAGTCCTTGTCTCTCTGCGCCAGTGGACGGCAAGCAGGCTTCCTCCCCGTGCCAGCTCGCGCTCGAAGGTCTCTAGCGCCGCGATCAAATCTTCCCTCGTAAAGTAATACAAAACCTCTGAGGCGACGATAAGGTCGAATGGACCCTCTGGCATCTCCTCGGGGAGCGTGCGCCGTTCGACACGGACGCGCCTGCGGCCCGAGAGGCGTTCGCGTGCCGCGGCCACGGCCCTCTCAGATACGTCTACCGCGAGCAGCTCGTCGCAGCGGTCTGCGAGCATCTCTGTGAAGACTCCGATGGAAGCCCCCGCCTCCAGAGCCCGCTCGAACTGGCGTTCGCCCAGGACCTCCAGCGTTCGCTCGTACTTGTTGCGCTCGTACTCGCTCGTCTCGAAGTCCCAGGGGTCTCCTGACTCGGCGTAGAGTCCCTCGAAGTACTCGCGTCCGAGTCGCCCTTTCAAGAGCGCCGACCCGAGATGGCCTGTCTCCCGCGGCGTATCAGGGCAGGCTCCAGACGGTGCTGGAGCAAGAACAACTCCAGATCCCTCCTCGCGCGGTCTAGCGGGCCCGAGACGGCGAAGGGATGGGAGCCGACGGCTCTGGCAGCCTCATCGAGGATATGCCGGCACGATAGGGCCACGGACTCACGCAGCTGGGTGGAGATCCCAGTTAGAGAGGACGGGTCCGCGTCGGCGCGGCCTGCGGCGTACTCGAGCCAGCTATCGATGGTGTTTCTGGCCGTGAGCATCCTGCCAGCGGCGAGAGAGACTACGTCGTCGGGCTCTCCGTCCCCGGCTTTGGCGGCCAGTACGTCGAGCGCGGCATCGACGGCTGTGTCGGAGATCCCGGCCCAGGTGACGGCCGTGCGAATAGCATCCCTGCTGAAGTAGGGTTCCCTGACGAGCTCGCCGGGTTCTCCCAGCACCGCGAGCACCGGCGTCCCTTCGAAGACGACACGATGGCTCTCCGAAGCCCGCATGCCCGCGCCCCTGAACCAACCTGTGTCTACGTTTACGCCTTCGGAAAGGTCGACGTAGGCGAGAAGGGGCGGTCCCGAAGCGGGGCCACGAACGAGCACGAGCGCGCGGTCAAGTCCCGTCGAACCGGAACAGAAGGTCTTGACACCTGAGAGTCTTGCTCCGCCCTCGTCATGTACGAGCCGGGCCGGCTCTCCCTCCCCTGGTATAGGGTCGGCGCCCCACACACCGAGGAGTAGTTCCCCGGCGGCGATCGCTTCGAGCTCGGCCGAGCGTAAAGGCTCTGGAGCGAGGAGCGAGATGCGCTCTACGCCATTGAAGTGGCCGTCGAGTATGCGGCCGACGGAGCCGTCGGCCCGGGCGACGGCCCGCAGCACGCGCCACTCCTCTGCGAACGGGGCACGGCGTCCGTGCAGGCCGATGGGGTCGGGGACGGGGATCGCGAGTACGCCCGTGGGCGCGAGCTGCTGAAAGGGTTCTTCCGGAAATGAGGGATGCGAATCCCTCTCGGCCGCCCCGGCGGAGATACTCGCAAGGATGGCTTCGAGGTCGTGAGTTCCTCCTTGACTGCCCTTTCCCTCTTTACCGGGGCTAAAGATACTCATGGCGACAATACTCTAAGCGAGAAGACGGTCCGTGCAAAGAGAACGCTCACACACCGTGTACCCTTTCGATGCCGGTTCCCATGGCCTGGAAGTCAGGGTTCCTGTCTGGCAGCGGATGGCGGAGCTCGCCCAACGTCGCTGGCTCGAGGCCGTGGGATCTCACCGCGGCGACGAGCGGGCGAATGAGATCAATGGTCCCTGCGCAGCCGTCACGCGTCGCTCCAGGGCCGACTCCGTCATGCATAAGTACGATGGCTCCAGTGGAGATCTTGCCTCCAACGCGGGCGAGCATCTCATCAGGCGCGTCTCCCCGCCAGTCCTCCGTGTCCGCGGTCCAGCCCACGAGCCCGAGCCGGTGTCGCTTTGCAACCACTTCGGTCGCCGGTGTGACGAAGCCCCATGGGGTCCGCCAGTACCGCACGGGCCCGAGTGACGGAAGGCCTGACGCCACGTCCGTTTCGATCTCCCCTGGCGTCATGGCGTCGTGGCGGACGTGCTCGTTACAGTGAAAGGCGACGTCGTGTCCATCCCCCCTCATGCGGGATATAAGGGAAGGGTAGCGAGTAGCTCGTGGCGTGATGATGAAGAACGTGGCGCGTGCGCGTGCATCGGCGAGGGCGTCGAGCGCGAGCGGGGTCCAGACGGGGTCTGGCCCGTCGTCGAAGGTGAGGGCCATGGGTGCAGGGGATCGGCGGTCGGCGCGCATTCTTCTAGTTGTTGCCCTCGCTGGGTCGGGACGCGGGGTCGGAGCCGCGTTCGCCTTCTGGGCGGCGGCGCAGCGAGATGTTCAGATCCTTGAGTTGCTCTTCCGAGACGGGACCTGGGGCGTCCATCATCTCGTCGCGGGCGACCTGCGTCTTGGGGAAGGCCATCACCTCACGGATGTTCGGCTCGTCCGTAAGGAGCATGACCAGCCGGTCCACGCCTGGTGCGATCCCGCCGTGGGGCGGCGCGCCGTAGCGGAACGCCGTGAGGATGGTCCCGAACCTCGTGTGCGCCTCCTCGGGTTCGATGCCGATAACGTCGAAGACCTTCTGCTGCAACTCGGGGTTATGTATTCTCATGCTCCCCGACGCGAGTTCGGTACCGTTGGCGACGAGGTCATAGAGCTGGCCGATGACCTCTAGCGGGTCAGATACGAGCAGCGGCAGGTCCTCCTCGCGCGGCATGGTGAACATGTGGTGCATCGGCTCGATGCGCCCCTCGTCCTCGTTCCACTCGAAGAGCGGGAAATCCGTCACCCAGCACATGCCTAGCACGTCGGAATCGGCCAGCCCGAGCTTGTCCCTGAAGTGGAGCCGCAGGCGGCTGAGGCTCTCGAATACGACCGGGTCCTTGTCCGCGACGAAGAACATCCAGTCACCCTCTTCGGCCCCGAGCGCCGTGCGCAGGGCATCTTGCTCGGCTTCGGAGAAGAACTTTGCGACGGGGCTCTTCAGGCCGTCAGCCTGTACCATAAAGTGGGCCAGTCCCTTTGCGCCTCCTGAGGTCGCGACCGCGGTGAGGTCGTCGAGCTCCCTGCGGGTGAGGTCTCCGAGCCCCCCGACGGCGATGCCGCGCACCGAGCCGCCCGATTCCACCGTTCCCTTGAAGACCTTGAACTCCGAATCCGCGGCGAGTTGCGAGACGTCGCCTATCTCCAGGCCGAAGCGGATGTCCGGCTTGTCGGTGCCGAAGCGGTCCATCGCCTCGGCGTAGGTGAGGCGGGGGAAGGGCCTGGCGAGGAGCCTCTTCTGGGTAAGCTGCTCGACGATACTGGTGTAGAGGCCTTCGATGAGGTTCAGCACTTCGTCCTGCGTCGTGTAGCTCATCTCCAGGTCGAGCTGCGTGTGCTCGGGTTGGCGGTCCCCGCGCTGGTCCTCGTCGCGCAGCGCGCGGGCTATCTGGAAGTAGCGTTCGAAGCCGGCGACCATCAGGAGCTGCTTGAACTGCTGGGGAGACTGGGGGAGCGCGTAGAACTGCCCCGGATAGAGGCGGGCAGGGACCAGATAGTCTCTTGCGCCCTCCGGTGTCGAGGCTGTGAGGAGTGGGGTTTCGATCTCGACGAAGCCCCGATCGTCGAGGTAGTCACGCATGTGCTTGACGACGCGGTGGCGCAGCAGGATCTTGTCTCGCATCCTCTCCCTGCGCAGGTCGAGGTAGCGGTACTTCAGGCGCAACGTCTCGTCCACGGGCCTGTCGCGTTCGATCTCGAAGGGCGGCGTCTCTGAGGGGTTGAGGATCTCGAGCCCAGTAGCCTCGACCTCTATCGCTCCCGTTGGCAGGTCGGGGTTCTCGTTGCCCTCTGGACGGCGCACCACTTCGCCCTCTACGGAGATGGACCATTCTGGCCTGAGTCGCTCGGCCGAGGAGAATACCTCCCCCCGTTCAGGGTGGAACGTGACCTGCGTAATGCCCCAGCGGTCGCGCAGGTCGATGAAGATCAGCCCCCCGTGGTCCCTGCGCCTGTGTACCCAGCCTGCGAGCCTGACCTCTTCTCCTGCGTTGTCCTTGCGCAGCTCGCCTGCGCTGTGGGTCCTGTACGGGTTGCTCTGGTCTTGAAGGTGCAATTTACTATCTCCTTGTGTGTGCCTGCGGACCCGCTTGCGGGCCGGTCTACGAATGTTAGCCGATATTTTCGTAGACCGAAGGTCATCCTTTATCCTGACTTCGCATTGCGGTGTTTTCGCTAGCGTGCTAACTTAGCGCAGATCGGGTCGGAGGCCGAGGGATCGTGCCGGATCTCCGGAGAGCTGCAGGGGAGAAGTCTATCCGAAGGAAGCGCAAGGGAGGGTCGCACGCGGGGATAGGGGTACATCTGGTTCTCATCCTCGGCTGCTTGCTCCTGTTGGCAGGATGCGGAGGCGACGAGAGTCAGGCCCCCGTAACGCCTAGCCAGAGCCCCGAGACGACGGCCCCAGCGGATACCCCAGAAAGTACCCCTACGGAAAACATCGAGGTAGGGGAAGGACAGGCCGAGGCCACGATGGACACGCCGTTCAAGCTCAACACGGACCAACCCGTGCCGCCCAATTTCGAGGAAGCGTACGGGCGGAGGGCGAGGATCGTGGTCCAATTCTACAAGCTCGACGAAGATTCACTCTCCTATCCACAGGGCCTCTCAGTGGACCGTAAGGTCAACAAATCTATCGAGCGCCTGAGCTCCAGATATCCGACCATCGAGTTCTTTTCCTACGGCATCGCAGACCCGGGGCCGATCGGCGAAGAAGACGAGAGCCTCCAGCCCGGCGAATACGGTACCCTCCCGGCGCAGCTTGGGGTCGGGATCACGCCCTTCGTCGCGATGCTCGCGCCGAGCGGCGACGAGTATGTGGTCACCAACCTCTTCGAAGGATACGTCCCAAGGCCCGTATTGAGCCAGGCGCTCTTCGACCTTGCGGCGGTGCAGGTGGAGGACAACACGAGCGATGTCAACGTGACCCTCGATCAGGTCCAGACGACCGACGAGGGCGGTGGAATCGAGTTCTTTAGCGTGCAAAACCGCGGTGTCGAGCCCGTGAACCTGCAGGGCTTTACCCTGAAGGTCCTCGATCCCGAGACCGCGCAGGTAACACCGGGCGCGCCTGGCGTTACGATCAACAGCGATATCAAGGTAGAGAAAGGCCAGAGCGTCTCCATCGGGCGCGTCCCTGACATAGTGGATGACGAGGGCAAACGCGTGGCAGGCACGTTCGAAGGAGGCACGTCACTGGATCTGGCGCCCGGAGACCAGATCGCGCTCCTCGACTCTGGTGGCGCGGTCGCCTCGACCATCTCCATCTGAGCAACGAGAAACACGCTCTACGGCTGACATTTCGGCCCATTAGGATAAACTAGGACCGATCATGACCGATCGGGTTTACCTGGACAACGCCGCGACCACGCCGCTCGATCCGCGGGTCCTCGAGGCGATGGTTCCGCACCTTGGCGGACGACGCGGCAACCCCTCCTCGCTGCACGCGTTCGGAGGCTCGGCGCGTGAGAGGTTGGAGCAGGCCCGCGAACGCGTGGCCTCTCTGATCGGGGCTTCGCCGAGCGAGATAGTGTTTACGAGCGGCGGGACCGAATCCGACGACCTGGCCATCCTTGGTCTGGCGAGATCCGCCGGCTCCGACCAGCGGCACGCTGTCGTCTCTTGCGTCGAGCACGCCGCGGTGCGCGAGGCCGCGAAACGCCTGCAATCGGAGGGATTCGAAATCAGCTGGGTCGGGGTCGATGAGGACGGCCTCGTGGATACCGCACAGTTCGCCGCTTCTCTGCGCCCCGACACCGCGCTGGCCGCGGTCGTATGGGCGAACAACGAGGTCGGCACGGTAGAGCCTGCGCTAGAGCTCGCCGATATCTGCGCCGAGGTGAGTGTCCCTTTCCACTCCGACGCCGTCCAGGCCGCTGGCAGGGTCCCAATCGACGTCTCGGAGGTGCCGGTCTCGACGCTGGCTCTCTCGGGGCACAAGCTCTACGGCCCGCAGGGTATCGGCGCCCTTTACGTGCGTGAAGGCGTCTCGCTCGAACCAATCGTCTACGGCGGGGGGCAGGAGAAGGGGCTCAGGAGCGGCACCGAGAACGTCGCGGGGATCGCTGGCCTCGGCGAGGCTGCAAGGCTGGCCGGCGAGGAGATGGACGACCGCGTCGCGCACGAGAGGGCGCTACGCGACCGGATCATGGCAGGGACGGCCGAGATA
This sequence comes from Rubrobacter sp., assembly GCA_051006095.1. Lineage (GTDB taxonomy): Bacteria > Actinomycetota > Rubrobacteria > Rubrobacterales > Rubrobacteraceae > Rubrobacter_D. The sequence goes on from JBPCIR010000081.1 coordinate 12,677, forward strand.
CCCGACGTGTCTGTAAACGGGCATCGCGAGCGGCGATTGTCCAACAACGTCCACCTCACCGTTGCGGGCGCCGAGGCCGAGAGCCTGGTCCTGTACCTCGATGCGCTCGGTTACGCTATTGGGAGTGGCTCGGCCTGCTCCTCGGGCGGGCACAAAGCTTCACCGGTGCTGCTCGCGATGGGCCTGACCGAGCGAGAAGCTTTCTCCGTGGTCAGGATCACGGTCGGCAAAGACAACACCGCGGAAGATGTCGATGGCTTCCTCGAGGCGTTCTCGACCGCGGTGGCGCAACTGCGAGAGATCTCCCCGCTCTACGCGGGCTGAAGGCGGGTTTTCGATGTCCGATCGTTACAGACAGCAGGTCGTAGACCACCTCGTCAGGCCGCGCAACGCCGGCGAGATTGCCGACCCCTCGGGCGGGGGCGAGTCCGGCGACGCCGCGTGCGGCGACGTCGCCTGCTTCACGGTCGGGATCTCGGACAACGTCCTCGAACGGGTCCGCTACAAGGTCTACGGCTGTGCGGCGTGCATAGCAGCCGGCTCGGCCCTCGCCGAATCGGTCGAAGGCAAACACCTCCTCGATGCCGCCAGAGTCTCGAAGACTGACCTGGAGGATGCCCTTGGCGGACCCCTCCCAGCAGGCAAGGAGCACGCGCTCACGCTCGTCCTCGACGCAATGCACAAGGCCTTCGAGGACCACTGGAACCGCACGGCTGGCGAGATGCTCATCGACTCCCGGGGAGACCGCGCAACCGGCGGCAGGAGCGTCGTGGCCGCGATGAGCGGGGGCGTCGACTCGGCGGTGACGGCCCTGCTACTCAAAGAGGCCGGCTACGAGGTCGCAACCGTGACGTTCCGGCTGCACGACGGTGAGAGGGGCAGCCGCTCGTGCTGCTCGCCTGACACGGTGCTCTTCGCCCGCGACACGGCGCACAAGATGGGCCTGCCGCACTTCACGCTCAACCTCAAGGAGCTCTTCGACAGGCGCGTTATGCAGGACTTCGTGGGCTCCTATAGTGAAGGCAAAACACCAAACCCCTGCGTCGCTTGCAATGCCCACGTCAAGTTCCACGCCTCCTCGTTCCTCGCTGACGAGCTCGGATTCCGACACGTCGCGACGGGGCACTACGCCAGGGTGGAGGAAGGACCTACGCTCGCGCGACCCGTGGACGAGAGCAAAGACCAGACCTACGTACTCTGGCCTGTACCGCGGGATCTCCTTTCGCGTACGATCTTCCCCCTCGGCGAGTACAGGAAGACCGAGGTGCGCGCCATCGCCGAGGAGCGGGGACTCGCCGTCGCCTACACCCCGGAGAGTCAGGACATCTGCTTTATCCCCGACGGGGACTACCGCGGGTTCGTCCGCAAGAAGGTGGCGGCGGAGGCAGGCGACGTCGTCGACCGTGAAGGGCAGGTACTCGGCCGTCACGCCGGTGTCGTCGACTTTACCGTCGGACAGCGGCGCGGAATAGGAGTCTCGGCGCCTACGCCGTTGTACGTAACAGAAGTGCGTCCGCGTTCCGGGCAGGTCGTCGTCGGGCGCAAGCATGAGCTCGAGGTGCGCGAGGTCGAGGTCAGGGATCTCAACTGGTTCCTCGACCCCGAGGAGGCTGCTTGCGTGCAGGTCCGCTACAACGGATCGCCGGTCCCTTGCACCGTCGAAGAGGGCGATGAAGGACGTTGGGTAGCCTATCTCGATGAGCCTGTCATCGGTGTCGCGCCCGGCCAGTCCGCCGTGTTCTATACAGAAGACGAGGAGCGGGTCGTCGGGGGTGGCGTTGTGGCGCGCAGGGACCCTTGAGAGCGGTACATATTGCGTGCAATCACAGTTATAATCCGGGTTTCCAGGGACCGCGGACGGAGGTGCTGTAGAGTTTGGACCTATTCGTAGAGCTGATGAAGGGATTGCTCTTCGCGGGGATAGCCGTCGCTTTCTTCGTCCTCGCGTGGATGTTCTTGAGGCTGGCGAGTATCTTCTCGACCACCGAGCAGACGATCAAGGACGTCTCGGGGCAGGTCGTTCCGCTTCTCGGGAAGACGCACGTCACGGTCGACAACATAAACAGCCAACTCACGCAGCTCGACGAGGCCGTCGGGGATGTGGCAGGCATGACTGGCGAGCTCGACCAGACGACGGCCGTTATCACCCGCGGGGTCAGGGGCGGGGTGATCAAAGTCTCCTCGGCGACTGCCGGTATCTCGCGCGGGGTCAGTACTTTCCTCGGCGGCGAAAAGCGTCCTGAGAAGGAGGAGTAGCTGTGGCGAGTTGGCGCAGGGTCATGGCCGGCGTCGTGATTGGGGTGGCAGGCACGATCTACGCGACGAACGAGGACGTACGCAAGAACCTGCCGAAGGCGGCGCGGGATCTGCCCGACAACGTCAGGCGCCGCTACAGGAGTTCGGTCTCTGCGGCGCGCGAGGCTTCAGCCAGGCGGCGGGAGGAGATCCTGCACGACCTCGAGGAACACGGCGGCGGGAACCATGCCGCGCGCGGAGTGCGGGCCGACCCTGGCGCCGGGGAAGCGGCGAAGGCCCCACAGGAAGAACAAACCACCGAAGTATCGACAGAAGAGCCCGAGCAACGCTAAGGAAGGGATCGGCTTGACCGAAGATTATCCCCAGGAGTACGCTTATCTAAGGCTCCCTCCTCACGAACAGCTGCGGTCCTGCGTTGGCCTCGTGCTTGCAGGGATGGCGGCGCGGGCCAGGGCAGGAGTTGGGGGGTTGGAAGAGGCGGTGGAGGTTCTGGAGGGCTTTCACGCCGGTGACGCTCCGACCCGCTTCCGCTTCTCATTGGCCGGCGAGGGAGTGCTCGCCGAGGTCGAGGAGCCGACCTCAGGGGCGGGCGGCTCCTCGACCTGGCACACGGTAGTAGAGTTGGTGTCGTGAGCCGCCGGCGCTATCGAAGGCCTGATAAGGTTCGCACCCGGCGTCTGCTCGTGCGCTACCACAAGGAGGGCGACAAGAACGCCCGCGAGCGGGTCATCCAGGAGCAACTGCCACTGGCCGAGTTTCTGGCCCGCAAGTTCGCGGGTCGTGGAGAGCCTCTGGACGATCTGATCCAGGTCGGCTCCGTCGGCCTGATAAAGGCTGTGGACCGCTTCGATGTGGACAGGAACATCGAGTTCTCGACCTACGCCACCCCGAATATACTCGGCGAGATCAAACGCTACTTCCGCGATAAGGGCTGGGCCATGCGCGTCCCGCGCGGCCTGCAGGAGTTGCGCCAGTCGGCCAAGGAAGTGATCCGCAACGAGACCGTCAGGACGGGGCGCTCGCCGAGTCTGCAAGAGCTCGCCGAGACGCTCGACTCCGACGTAGAGGGCGTCGCGGAAGCGTTGACGCTGGGAAGGGCTTACAACACGGCCAGCCTCGACGCGCCAGTAAGCCAGGACGAGCCCGACGGGGACACGGTAATGGACTTCCAGGCCGACGACAGATCTGCGATAGAAGGGTTGGAAGACAGGATCCTGCTCAAGAAGGCCATCGAAGGTCTCAAGGGCCAGCAGCAGCAGATCCTGAAGCTCCGCTTCAACGAGGGCAAGACGCAGACGGAGATCGCGGACCACATAGGGGTAAGCCAGATGCACGTCTCCCGCCTCCTGAGGCGCGCCCTGGAAGACCTGCGGGTCGAGCTCGAGCAGATGGAACGCGACCGCGAGCTGTCTCCGGATGGGGCGCATGCAGAGTAGCGAGATAAGACGGCGATTCCTGGACTTTTTCGAACAGCGGGGCCACAGGCTCTACCCGAGCGCGTCTCTGGTTCCTCACAACGACCCTACGGTCCTCCTGACCACGGGCGGGGTCCAGCAGTTCATACCCTACTTCCTCGGCCAGGATAGGCCGGCTTCGACGCGGGCGATGAGCGCGCAGAAGTGCTTCCGCACCCCCGACATCGAGGAAGTCGGCGACTGGCATCACCTGACCTTCTTCGAGATGCTCGGGAACTTCTCGTTCGGGGACTACTTCAAGAAGGAAGCAATAGAGTGGGCCTGGGAGTTCCTTACGCAAGAGTTGAAGATTCCGCCTGAGCGGTTGTGGATCACGATCTTCGAGGGTGACGAAGACGCCCCAGAAGACGTCGAGGCAAAAGAGTTCTGGATGGGTGTCGGCGTACCCGAGCATAAGATTTTCGGTCTCCCGAAGAGCGAGAACTGGTGGGGACCGCCGGGAGAGACCGGGCCGTGTGGCCCTTGCTCGGAGGTCTACTACGATCACGGTGAAGAGTTCGCCAACGGCGACCCGGCCGAGGACCCGAAGTACGGTCCCGGCGGGGACGAAGGGGACCCGCGCTTCCTCGAGATCTGGAACCTCGTCTTCAACCAGTACGAGCAATTGAAAGACAAGACTTTCATTCCCTTGAGCAAGACCGGCATCGATACCGGCCTTGGCCTGGAGCGGACCACGGCGGCGGTACAGGATGTCCTCTACGTCTACGATACCGATGTCTACGCACGCATCTTCCAGAAGGCAAACGAGTACACGGGCATCTCTTTGGGCGACTCCGCGATGACGGACCGCGCGCTGCGCATCGTCGCCGACCACGCGCGCGGGATGGCCTTCCTCATCGCCGACGGCGTCAGGCCAGGGAACCAGCGCCGCGAGTACGTACTTCGCCGCATAATACGCCGGGCGATGTTGCAGGCGCACTCGCGTCTCGGCATGGGCCCAGGCCAGCTCGCCGGTCTCGCCGAGATAGTGGTCGATTACATGGGCGACTTCTACGGGGAGTTGCGCGCGGCGCGGGAGGACATCCGCCGCACCGTCACGGGCGAGGCCACCAGGTTCGTCGAGATCTACGAGTCGGGGATGTCGCTCCTGGCCTCCGAGATAGAGCGGATGAGGGGCGGGCACTTCCCAGGTGACGTGGCCTTCATGTTGCACGACACGTATGGATTCCCGGTCGAGGTGACGCGGGAGGTGCTCGCCGAGAGAGGTTCGTCGCTCGATGAGGCGGGTTTCGAGGCCGCTATGGAGGCCCAGCGGGAGCGTGCCAGGGAGGCCATGCAGGGCTACGAGCGGGTCGTCGCCGCGTTCAGGGATCAGGAGATCAGGAGCCGCTTCGTCGGCTACGAGCGCGAGCAGGTCGAGACCAGGATAGTCGCCGTCGAGCCCGTGCCCGACGCCGGAGGAGAGGTGTTTGTGGTACTGGCCGAGAACCCGTTCTATGCTACGGGTGGCGGGCAGGTTGCGGATGGTGGTTGGATCACCGCCGAGGACGGACAGCTCGAGGTCTTCGACGCGATCCCTGCTGGTGACTACCAGGTGCTTAGGGCCAGGATCGAGAGCGGCGCGTTCGAAGCAGGGGATGCTGTAACGGCTTCCATAAACAGGGTGCGCCGCCAGCAGATCGAGGCGAACCACACCGCCACGCACATCCTGCACTGGGCCTTGAGGGCTGTCCTCGGCCAGGACGTCGTGCAGGCCGGTAGCTACGTCGGGCCTGACAGGTTGCGCTTCGACTACCGCTACGCTGGGAAGGTAACAGACGATGAGGTCGGTCGCGTCCAGGAGCTCTCACTGCAGAAGATAACCGAGAACCAGCCTGTCAGGTACTATTCGACCACGCTCGAGGAGGCGCGTAACCTCGGCGCGATGATGCTCTTCGGGGAGAAGTACAGCGATCTCGTGCGCGTCGTCGAGGTCGACGGCTTCTCGCGCGAACTGTGTGGCGGGACTCATGTGCGCGGCACGGCCGAGATCGGGGCTTTCAAGATACTCTCGAACAGGAAGCACGGCGCCGACCTTTACCGCATCGAGGTCATAACCGGCCGCGAAGCGCTGTACTACCTGACCGGCGCGACAGAGATGGCAGAAGAAGTCTCGGAGGCCCTGAAAGTCGAGATCGACGACCTCCCTGGGGCCGTTGGGCGGCTGCGCGAAGAGGTGCGAGAGTCGCGCGAGGAGGCCAGGGAGCAGACCCTGAAGCAGGGCCTCGAAGGGGTTGGCGACCTCATAGAAGGCGCCCAGCAGGTCAACGGAACGCGGGTGGTGACGGGACAGGTCGTCGCCGCCGACGTCAGGGGGCTGCGCCAGATCTCCGACGACGTCAAGAATCGACTCGGCGGGCCTTCTGCCGTGGTGCTCGCCGCCGCGCTCGCCGGCAAAGCGGTCCTCGTCGCAAACCTTCACCCCGACGTCTCCCGTAGGGTCGAGGCCGGGGAGATAGTACGCGAGGTCTCTGACGTACTCGGGGGCGGCGGGGGTGGTGGAGCGACGATGGCCCAGGCCGGCGGCGGCAACCTCGAAGCCATCCCCGACGCCCTCGCGAGGGTACGAGAGATCCTCGACCAGCGTCTCGCGGACCCGGAGTAAGTCCTGTCGCCAGCCGACCGCGGGCGAGTAGTCGCCCTCGACCTTGGAGAGGTACGCGTCGGCGTCGCCGTCTCTGATACCGGCGGCGTTTTGGCCAGTCCTCTCGACGTTGTACCCAGTGGGGATCTCTCCGCCTACCTGCGCGGGCTCGTGGACGAACAGGGCGTCTACGAGGTCGTCGTCGGGGTGCCGAGAACGCTCGGTGGGGAGGTCGGCTTCCAGGCCCGCAAAGTTTTGTCTAGACTAGACGACCTGAAGGCAGAGTTCCCCGGCGTGCGGTTCGTGGAGTGGGACGAGCGGTTCACGACCCGTCTCGCCGGTAGCCGCGGAAGGTGGAAGGGGAGGGTGGATCACCTGGCGGCCGCAACGATGTTGCAGGAGTACCTCGAGGCGAGGAAGAACGTTTGAGGCGCTACGACAAGAGCGAACGACGAGACCGTGAGGAGCTCGATGCCAGGCTCGACGCGCTCCAGCCCTCCGGTCCAAGAAGGATCCGGCGCAAACGCCGCTCCAACGCCGGGCCGATGGTGCTGGGCCTCCTCCTCATTCTCGCCGTCCTGGTGGCCATCTTCGTCATTTACTCTGCGGCAACGGGGGGCGAGAGTGGGTCCGCGCCCGACAAATCAGCGAGGGTGGAGGTGGTCAAAGGGGATACGCTCTCTGACGTCGCGACCAAGCTGGAAGGGGCCGGGGTCATAGAGAGCGCCTTCGTCTTCGAACTGCAGGCCAGGTATGAAGGATATGGAACGGAGATAAAGACAGGACGCTACACCTTCGAGCCCGGCCAGGACAGCGGGGAGATCCTCCGGACACTGAGCGTTGGCCAGGCTGTCCCTACGATCGCGGTCACGATCCCAGAGGGGCTCACCATCAAGGAGACGGCAAGGACTGTCGCCGCCGAAAGTAGTGTCCCCGCGCCAGAGTTAGAGGAGGCGGCGCGTAGAACAGACTACGGATACGCGTTCCTCGAAAACCCTGAGGTCGAGACCACGGAAGGGTACCTCTTTCCCGCCAGATACGACTTCGAGAAGGGCGTTACCGCCAGGCAGATACTCGACAGGCTCCTCGGGCAGTATCTACTCGAGACCCAGGACCTCGATATCTCCGAAGCCAGAGAGCGCTTCGACCTCACGGAGTATCAAGTGGTTACCGTTGCGTCCCTGATCGAGAAGGAGGCCGCCACCCCCGATGAGAAGCCGCTGATAGCGTCGGTGATCTACAACCGCATGCAAAAGGACATGCCGCTCCAGATCGACGCCACGATCCAGTACGCGCTAAAGAGACCCAAGGCGAACCTCTCGCTCTCCGACCTGAAGATAGACTCGCCATACAACACCTACAAGAACGAAGGACTGCCCCCAGGACCCATCTGCAGCCCTGGCCGCGAGTCGATCGAGGCCGCACTGAACCCCGCCGATACCAGCTACCTCTACTACGTTCTCGAGGAAGACGGCAAGAAGCACTTCTTCACCAATAACTACGATGACTTCCTCCGGGCGAAGGCGAAGGCTGGACGCTAGGAATGCTGAAGTGCTGACCTGCCATCAGCGGTGTTCGATCTTGCAAAACTGCGGCGTTTCGTGGAAGATCCATCGATACAGGGCCGATACGCAAAGGGAGTGTGTGCACTAGTGAGGCGCTTCGGGCCAGCCAAAACTCCTTGACGGAGCTGATGTGGCGCGACTGGAAGTCTTCGTGACTTCCGCTCGTGCGTGTAGGGGAGCAGGCCGGGTGCCTACTCCCTTTCAACGCTGGTTAGAGATGAGAGGACGAACTTGGGCAAGCGGTCGAGGAGCGGGAGCCTCAGAGGCAAGATCACACGTCGAAGGTTCCTCGGGGCCACCACGGCCGGGACCGCCCTGGTCGCACTTTCGGGTTCCCTTGGATGCGAGCCGACCGCGCGCACCAGGGCGACCGCCGCGCCCCGGACAGAGGGACAGGCGATGGCTTTCCACTCGCGTCCGGACCTGCGCCCGCCCGAGATCGAGGTGAACATGAACCTCCCTGGCGCGGCGCTGGGCTACATCTTCGTCTCCCCCAAGAAGGGTCCTGGGGAGGAAGCCCCAACCCAGGATGCGCCGCTGATAGTCGACGCCGGCGGCGAGCCTGTCTGGTTCCATCCGCTGCAGGATGCGGAGCATGACGCGTTCAACTTCGGGGTCCAGACGTACAAGGGGGAGACGGTGCTCACCTGGTGGGAGGGACAACACACGGGCTACGGCCAGGGAGAGTACGTGATCTGCGACCACTCCTATAGGGAAATAAAGCGGGTAAGGGCAGGCAACGGCTACGAGGGGGACCACCACGAGTTCCTCATCACGCCCGAGGATACGGCCCTGATCACGATCTACAGCAAAGTATCCAGGGACCTCTCTGGCGTCGGCGGTCCCGTGGACGGTAACGTGCTCGACGGTATAGCCCAGGAGGTCGACATCGAGACGGGCGAGGTGCTCTTCGAGTGGCACAGCCTGGAGCACGTCGAGCTCGACGAGTCTTACTACGAGCCGCCGCCCGACCTCGAGGCGGCTTTCGACTACTTCCACATCAACTCCATAGATCTGCATCCAGACGGATATCTGATCATCTCGGCCCGCAGGACTTGCGCCGTGTACAAGGTCGACCGGAAGACGGGCGAGGTAGTCTGGCGTCTCGGCGGAGAGAAGAGCGACTTCGACATGGGATATGGCACAAGAACGGACTGGCAGCACGATGCCCGCCTCCACCCGGGTGGCCTCATAACGATCTTCGACAACGGCGGGGTCCAAAAGGACGTCCAGTCTCGTGTCATAGTGGTCGAGATCGACGAAGATGACATGAGGGCCACCCTCGTCGGTGAGTACACGCATCCGGATAAGATACTCGCGGCTACGCAGGGCAATGCGCAGGTGTTGCCCAACGGAAACGTGTTCGTCGGGTGGGGGAGCGAGCCCCACTTCTCCGAATTCAGCCGAGACGGCGAGCTGCTCTTCGATGCCAGCTTCCCTTCCCAGGTCGAGTCCTACAGGGCCTTCCGCTTCCCGTGGAAAGGCCTGCCGGAGGATCGGCCCGCGGTCGTGGCCGAATCCGGGTCAGGGGAGGAGGTAACGCTCTACGTCAGTTGGAACGGCGCGACGGAGGTAGACACCTGGCAGGTGCTCGCCGGTGGCGATCCTGGCAAGCTCGAGCCCGCAGGCTCAGCTCCCCGCAAGGGCTTCGAGACCGCCGTTACCCTCGACACCAAGGAGCCTTACCTCGCCGCAAGAGCCAAAGACAGCTCTGGCCGGATACTCGGTAGCTCTGAGGCGGTCAAGCCGGCGGAGCCTACCGCTTCGACGGGCCAAACGCGTTCGTAAGGGACCTTGCAGGAAGGGACAGTGATCAAGGGCCGAATCCACCTTCGATGGTTCGAGGCCGGCGTCGTCCTCGCGGTCGTCGCGGCATCCACCGTTATCGGGCCGCTCAGGAGCGTCCTCGCGACCGTGCCTGTCATCATGTTGCTGGCTACCCTGGTCTTGTTCTTGACGCCGGGAATAGTGATCGTGCGCTGGTTCTTCAGGGGGTACTTCTCAGGCGCCGCGCTCGCGCCGGCGGCTTTCGTAACGAGCGTCGGACTCTTCGCCCTTTTGGCGGTGCCCATGCTCATCTTACAGGTCACCCTTGCCGCCTACCTGTGGGCCTGTGGCATAACGGTCGCCTTCTGCTGGCTGGCCGCCGGGGTGTTGACGTTCCGCCCCGAGCAGGCGGCTGGCGGGCCTGGTGGGGTCGAGATCCCCGACCGTGGGGGGGTTCTCTGGGTGCCTTTCGCCGCCCTCGTCGCGGCGTTGGCGTACATCGCCAGGATCACAGCCCCGAGCTACTACGGCGACGTCTGGATCTACCTTTCCTGGGTCAGGGAGTACCTCGGGGGAGATAGGCTCGCCTCCGTCGAGCCGTTCTTCGGTGGTGACGTCGGCCTCTCGCGCGCCAGGATCAACGGTTGGCTGCTGGAGCAGGCCGCTGTCGCCAGGGTCTCGGGGGTCGATCCCGTAGAGTTGGCTTTCTCGTACCTGAACCCTGCACTCGTGGTCGTAGCGTTCCTGGTCTTCTACGCGCTGGCGCGCATCCTGTTCGAGAGCGAGAGGGCGGCGCTGCTGTCAGGTTGTCTCTACTCGCTGTTCTTCCTGGTCCACCTGAGCCAGTCGCGCATCACGTGGGGGGGCGAATTCGTCCAGCGTTTGCCCGAGGACAAACTCGTCGCCAAGTTCCTCTTCTTGCCCCTCGCTCTCGCGTGCGCTTTCGCGTTTCTGGAAGGTGGAGCAAAGCGATATTTCGTTGGTTTCGCCTTCCTGTGTTGCGCCGTCATGACCGTGCATCCAATAGGCCTGGCGATCATCGGGATCTCCATGGCCGGGTTCGCCGTTATGCACCTTGCCGCCGCCCCGCGCAGCCGCGCGGCGTGGGCCAGGATATCGGCCATGGGCCTCGCCGGTGTCGCGATCGTCGCCATTCCGGCGGTCCTCGTCTCGGCGTTCACCGATGAGCCGCTGTCGAACGCGCTGGCCGACTCGGATATCAACTCAGGTGACCCCGACGTGCTGCGGAACATGATCTTCGTCAGCCCCGAGAGGAATCGCATCTTCGAGTTTGCCGACGGCTCGTACATGATGCACCCTTCATTGCTCCTCGACCCCATGAGCGCCACTGCCTTCTTGGTCGGGCTTCCTTTCTTGCTCTGGCGCGTAAAGCGGAGCCTGGCCGCACGACTGCTCTTCGGCGTGATGTACGTGACGACTTTGGTCGTGTACGTACCCCCGATCACCACGTTCTTCGGTGACAACGTCGTGCTCCCAGGCCAGATCTGGCGTCTTGCGTGGCCCATACAGCTCGCCGCCGTGCTTACGCTCGGCTGGCTCGTGTGGACCGCCATAGGGTATGTGACCGTGTGGCTACAGGGTCTCGGGCCTGCGCGTTACCTCGCAGGGGCATTGCCGGCCCTACTGGTCGTCGCCCTGACGGTCGCGACCGTGCCTCAGGCGCGTCAGGGTATCGAGTCTATACAGGCGCACAGGGAGGCGAGCCGTACGTCTGGGTTCTACCCTTCGGACCCTATCTTTCCCTGGTTCCGCGACGAGATGAACTCGCCCGTCGTCGTGCTCGCGCCAGACATCCAGAGCGCCCGTATCCCAGCTTACTCCTCCGAGGCGAACGTGGTAAGCCGCAGGGGAGGATTGGTCCTGAGAGTCCTCCCCGAGCTGGAGAACCGGGCGCCGGGTCAGATCGAGGTGCCCCAGGGCTCGCTGGACGTGCGGAATTTCTTCAGTGGGACCACGCTGCAAGAAGGCGTCGAGATCCTGCGCCGCAACGATGTGGACTACGTGATGGTCGCGAACGACTCACAGCTGACAGGGGCGCTCGACCGCCTGTCCGGCTTCACCCCCGTAAAGACACCGAGCGAGAGATACGCCCTTTACGCCGTGGACCTCAAGAAGCTCCCATAGAGAAGCACTTCAGCTCGTCACACTTCAGCTTGTCAGCTTATTGGTTTCTCCGACCGCCCCTCTACTGGCCAGATGTTCCTACCTGCATAGAGTCGATACCTCTGTAGAATGGCCGTCTCTGGATCTTCGACCTGGGAGGCGGATCTCTTGACGTTTTTCGGAAGGCTCGGCGATAGGGTGGTCGGCGCCCCTTCGATACTCGCGGCAGATTTCTCGGAACTGGCCGAGGAGGTGCGGCGGGCTGAGAGGGGCGGCGCCGAGCTCGTGCACTTCGACGTTATGGACAACCACTTCGTCCCCAACCTGACCGTTGGCCCCGCCGTCGCGGCCTCGCTCGCCGCAGTTGTCGATCTTCCCATAGACGCCCACCTTCAGGTGACGAACCCCGACAACCTGATCCCATCTTTCATCGAAGCCGGGGTGGTGAGCATCTCCGTCCAGCCCGAGGTCGTCACCCACCTGCACCGCACCCTGGATCTGATCCGGACCGGCGGCTGCGAGGCCGGCGTCGCCCTCAACCCGACGACCGCTCCGGAATCTATAGTGTGGGCCCTGCCATACGTGAGCTACGTGAACGTCATGTGCGTCAACCCTGGCTTCGGGGGCCAGGACTTCATCCCCGAGATGGTGGAGAAGGTCAGACGCCTCAAGGAGATGACCGACGTCCCCATCGAGGTCGACGGCGGTATCACGGTCGAGACCGCGCCGCTCATGGTCGAAGCCGGCGCCAAGATCCTGGTCGCCGGATCGGCCGTCTTCAAAGGCGACCCAGCGACCGAAATGCGCAGGATCATAGACGCTGGCCAGGGAGCGAAAGAGTAGTCAGGCATCAGGTTACAGGCTTCAGGCATCAGGACTCGATGGGCTGCAGCTGCACAAAACCTGGTACGGCGACCCGAACCGTACCCCGTACCAGGTCTTGCCCTGGCGAGCAAGGCTAGCATACGCTTTCACCAACCTGATGCCTGTAACCTGAAACCTTTCCTTGCTGCTGTGGGCCTTCTGTGGTATAGCTTGCTGCGTAACTTTCGGGGGCGGGTGGAATTCCCGCACCGGCGGTGAGCCTGGCAGGGTCGCCTTACGTTTCTGTCGGGGAGCCCGCGAGCCTCCTTGGAGGTTGAGCCGGTGAAGGTTCGTTTTCGCAACGAGCCGTAGTCCGGCGCCGACGGTCAGAGTCCGGATGGGAGAAAGGAAGACGTGCTGCAGGATTCGATGATGGATCTTGCCCGCCGCCTCGCAGAGCGCGGGCGTTACACGGTCGCGCCGAACCCTCTCGTTGGTGCCGTCGTCGCGCGCGACGGTAGTGTGCTAAGCGAGGGCTGGCATTCCAGGGCCGGAGAAGACCACGCAGAGATAGTGGCCCTCGATGGGGCAGGAGGGGCTGCGCGTGGGGCCACACTTTACGTAACGCTGGAACCCTGCAATCACTACGGCAGGACGCCGCCCTGCGTCGAGGCCATCTTGCGGGCCGGCATCTCGCGCGTGGTCGTTGGACACCTGGACCCGAACCCAAAAATGCAGGGCCGCAGCGTAGAGATCCTGCGCGACGCTGGTGTCGAGGTCGAGGTGGCAGGCGACACCATCTTCGAGCGGCAGAACGAGCAATATCTCCACCACATGCGGACCGGAAGGCCGTTCGTCCACCTCAAGCTCGCCACCACCCTCGACGGCAGGATCGCCGCTTCCGGAGGTGATAGCAGGTGGGTGACGGGCGAGGACGCGAGGCTGCGGGCCCACGAGCTGAGGGCCGAGGCCGGGGCCGTACTCGTCGGCGCGAACACCGTGCGGACCGACGACCCTATGCTTACGCCGAGGAACCTTCCCGTGCGGTCGCCTCGTATCACCCGTGCGGTCCTGGATCCCCGCCTGACCACGAGCCCTGAGAGCAAGCTCGCGATGAGCGCCGGAGAAGCGCCTGTCGTCGTTTTCGCCTCTGTGGCCGCGCTCGACGGGCGCGAGATAGATTTGGAGAGACTTGGCGTCGAGGTCGTCGCGACGCAGCCTTCTGAGGAGGGACTCGACCTTCTCCATGTTCTGGATGAGTTGGGCGGACGTGGGATCAAAGGCCTGCTCGTCGAGGGCGGCGGCGAGACCGCGACTCGCTTTGTCCGCAAGGGGCTCGCCGACAAGCTGACCCTGTTCTACGCGCCGAAGCTCCTCGGCTCTGAGGGCGTGCCCATGATCGGCGCGCTTCGGGCTACGAAGGTGGCAGAGTCGCTGCAGTTCTCGGTCTCGGAAGTCGAGAAGGTAGGGGATGACGTCGCCGTGACGCTCTACCCTGGCAGAGAGGAGGAACGTGTTCACCGGGCTTGTTGAGGAAGTAGGGCGCGTCTCATCGCTCGAGGGAGGTGAGATGCTGCGCCTGACCGTCTCCGCCGGCAGGGTATCCGAGGGCACCCACGCCGGCGACAGCGTCTGCGTGAACGGAGCTTGCCTGACGGTCGGCGAGGCAGATGGCAGGACGCTCACCTTCTTCGCCATGCCCGAGACGCTGAGGCGCACGGCGCTCGGCGGCCTCGCCGCGGGGAGTCCAGTGAACCTGGAGCGGGCGATGTCAGCGGGGAGCAGGTTCGGAGGACACATCGTGCAGGGGCACGTCGACGGCGTCGGCGAGGCGCTCGGGGTAAGGCCAGAAGGCGACGCGGAGATCTGGGAGCTCGGGGCGCCTGAGGTGGTGCTCCGCTACTGCGTCGAGAAGGGTAGCATCTGCGTCGACGGAATAAGCCTGACGATCGTCTCGGTCGGGGAGGGCTCCTTCACGGTCTCGATACTGCCCCAGACGCGCGCGAACACGAACCTTGGGGAGCTTGGGGTGGGGAGCAAGGTAAACCTCGAGGCCGACGTTATAGGTAAGTACGTAGAGCGGCTGCTGGAGCCGCGAATGGTAGAGAGAGTTTCAACCTTCGAGAGGAGTACCGGAGATGCCTTTTAGTCCAATAGAGGACATCGTCGAGGACATCAAGCAGGGCAAGATGGTCATCGTCTGTGACGACGAGGACCGTGAGAACGAGGGCGATCTGACCATGGCCGCCGAGCTCGTAACCGCAGACGACATCAACTTCATGGCCGTCCACGGTCGTGGTTTGATCTGCCTGCCGATGGCTGAGGAGATGGTCGACGGACTCGACATACCGCAGATGGTTACCCACAACGCCTCGAGGATGGGCACGGCGTTCACGGCCTCGATCGAGGCGAAGGAGGGCATCACGACAGGCATCTCCGCTGCCGACAGGGCCCACACCTGCAGAGTCGCTGTCGACGAGGCGACGGGCCCGGAAGACCTCGTGATGCCTGGACATGTATTCCCCTTACGGGCGAAGCCAGGGGGGGTCCTGCAGCGCGCCGGCCAGACCGAGGCCGCAGTCGACCTCGCCAGGCTGGCCGGGTTCAAGCCCGCCGGCGTGATCTGCGAGATCATGAAAGAGGACGGCACGATGGCCCGTGTCCCAGACCTGGAGAGGTTTTCCAGGGAGCACGGCGTCAAGCTGGTGACGGTTGCCCAGATCATCGAGTATCGCCATGCCTTCGAGACGCAGGTCAGGTGCGCCGTAGAGACGCGGCTGCCCACCCCGTTCGGAGAGTTCAGGCTGCGCGCCTACGAGAACGAGATAGACGACCTTACCCACGTTGCGCTCGTGATGGGCGAGCCCGAGGGCAAGGATGACGTGCTCGTCAGGGTTCATTCGGCGTGCCTGACCGGCGACGCGTTGCACTCCCTGCGTTGCGACTGCGGCGAGCAACTGGAAGCAGCGATGGAGCGCATCGCGGAGGAGGGCGAAGGCGTCATCGCATACATGCAGCAGGAAGGTCGGGGCATCGGACTCCTGAACAAGATGAGGGCCTACCACCTCCAGGATGAGGGGATGGATACCGTCGAGGCCAACCAGAAACTCGGTCTCGCGCCGGACCTGAGGGACTACGGGGTAGGGGCCCAAATCCTCAAAGATCTCGAGCTCAAGCGCATCCGCCTTCTCACCAACAACCTGACCAAGGTCGTAGGGCTCAGGGGCTTCGGGCTGGAGATCACCGAGCGTGTCCCGATCGAGATGGAGCCCAACGGGCATAACGAGCGCTACCTGAAGACGAAGCGGGAGAAGCTCAACCACGTCTTCGAGAAGTTCTAGGAGGAGACGTGGACGGAGTCAACCACATCGAGGGGAACCTCTCTGCCGAAGGGAGATCCTTCGGGATCGTCGCCTCGCGTTTCAACGACTTCGTCGTAAAGGCTCTGCTCGAAGGGGCAATCGAGGCGATCCGACGCCACGGGGGCGACGCCGGGGCGGTTGACGTCGTCTGGGTGCCAGGTTCTTACGAGATACCGGTCGTCGCCAGAGAGCTTGCCCTCTCAGGACGCTACGACGCCATCGTTTGCCTGGGGGCTGTGATCCGGGGCGCAACGGCCCACTTCGACTACGTCGCCGGTGGGGTGTCCGGCGGCATCTCGAACGTGGCACTCGAGACCGGGGTGCCGGTGATCTTCGGCGTCATCACCACGGAGACTATCGAGCAGGCGATAGAACGCGCCGGCACGAAGATGGGCAACAAGGGTTTCGAGGCCGCAGTCTCGGCGATGGAGATGGCCGACCTGATG
>JBPCIR010000082.1:0-6526 GCA_051006095.1 Rubrobacter sp.
CTCGAGAAGGTTCGTAAGTACGAGAAGAAGAACAAGAACCGCGAGACCCTAATCGAGCAGATCGACCGCAAGATCAGGGCCAACTCCTAAAACGCAGGCTCTTTCTAAGGAAACGCTCTAAGGGCCGGGACCTATGTCTCGGCCCTTTTCTCTTTCATCGTCCTGATCGATTAGGCACAGGTAGGAGTAGTTGTCGCCGAGGTCCAACCCGGCTGTCATCAGTGGTTGCTCTTTGCTACCATTTATGGTGGGCTGATCCTCCTTTCACCTGGGAGTAAGAGCCCGTCGAACATTTGCAGACCCTCAGGGTACTGCGTAGGGGGCCGGCCTTCTCATCTCATCTTCCCAGAACCTCCTTGATCAGCCCGGCACGCCGCCAGGTGGGTAGGTGGAGTGTGTCATTGGGCCATTTCAAGGACGTGCCTCCGTTATGAATCTACGGAAAGTACTGGAGGCCGAGCGGTGTCTCCGCAGTGCCTCAAGGATCCTCTGGCGATCATCTGACGAGATCTGGTCCGGAGGCACGTCGGGATCGGGCAGCACCTCGATTATCTCCGGGCTCGAGGCGGCCAGTTGCGCCGCTTCGACCTCGAGCATCCGCCTGCGGGCGATGGATAGCTCGTCGAACCCCGTCAGCAAGTTGAGCAGGGGGAACCATACGTTGTCTTTCCGGGCCTTGGGCCGCGAGGTGTCAAACGCCACTTCCAGTGCATCACGGGCGCGGAGCAGCCCCTGTCCGAAGAACTCGAAGCGATTCGGCGATGACTTGTCCGCGGAGGTGAATAGCGCGTGTCGAACTGCTTCCGCCCGCTGCCAACGCTCGATATTCGGGGGCGAGGGTTGATGTTGGAACCACAGCGCCGCCGCGGCGGCGACCTGTGGCGTAGCCGATGACGTTCCCCCGCCGTTCACGCTCACCACGTCGCCGCAGCCCATCTCCGCCCAGGGGGTGTTGGGTGTGTAGGCAGCGATAGCGGTGTGCATCTTGTCCTCGGGTCCGAAGTTGCCCTGCATGCCGTTGAACCCACTCTTGAAATACGGACTCTTATCAGCCGTGGCGCCGCATACGGCCACCACGCGGTTGAATCGGGCCGGCCAGACGGTCTCACGGGTGGGGAGTCCGTCTCTGATGTTGTTCCCGGCTGCGGCAAAGATCGCGACTCCCGCCTCGTACGCGGCGTTGACCGCATGAGCCCAGCGGCGCGACGGCACGCCGCCCATGCTGATCGAGATAGCCCGGCATCCCGATGTAACCGCGTACTCGATGCCCTCGGCCATCGCGCTGCTGAAGAAATGGATCACGGAGTCAGCGATACGGATCGGCACGACCTCGGCGTGCGGTGCGCCGCCCAGGAAGTCGTCGAACTCTGGCTCACCTTGCGGCTGCACGCGCCGTCCGGCCAGCAGCGCCATGGTTGCGGTGCCATGACCGGGGTTGTCACCGAGGCCGCTTGTACCAGGGTCGGTCGCATCCAGGTCATCGTCCAGGAAGTCATGCTGGAGTTCGAGCATGAGCTGCAACGGCAGCGTGGAATGAGCAGGATCGAACCCCGTGTCGAGGATGCCGACGCGCACGCGATTACCGGCGGGAGCCCCGACGAACTCCCGTGCGGAAGCGAGCTGCGAGAAGTCGTCACCCAGGTGCCAGGCGAATTCCTCGCGGGACGGCCACTCCGGACTCGGGGCGCCCGGTTCACAGACCCTGCCGCCGAATCGGAACATTTCGCTTGACTCCTGCGGCGGTTCGTATACGAACCCCTGAAGGAGATCGGGCTCGACGAATTGAACCGGCGGGGCCACTCGCGTCGAGGGCTGCGCGGCAAACTCATAAGCCAGGTCCCACGGGTGGACGCGGGGTGTCGTCGTGGCCGGGGTCGCCATCAGCCACACGGGGGCAGCCGGACCCTGCGCGGCGCGCGCCCTCACGCTTCCAGACGGGGCAACATGGTACAGGGACCCGGCACTGTCCCTTGCCTCACCCGCGACCTCGGTAGGCTCGATATCAGGGGCGGCCTCGATCAAGAGCCTGGTTCTGGATACGGGGATTACCGGCATGTCGTCCTCCTCAGGGTTCTCTGCGAATCTCGTCCCAGATTACCGGATAGCAATGAATCCGCGATGAATCAACCGGTCTAGAGCGGCTGTCCGGAGAACTTGGCCTCCTCGACGGTGTCCGAGTGGGCGGCGGTCCCTGTACGATCCTAACCGGGCGGCGACACGTATCCAGGCAGGGAGGAGATCCGCTCCAGCCACGCCCGAACCGCAGGGAAGCCCTCCAGCTCGTAGCCGCCCTCAGGACACAGGCGCGGATATGCGTAGAGCGCCACGTCTGCGACCGTGGGGTTCTCTCCTACGAAATATTCGTGGTTGCCCAAGTGCCGCTCCATCACCCCGAGAGCCCTGTAGCCCTGCTCGAAGAGTCGCTCCAGCTGCGCCTTTCTCTGGCCCGTGATCTCGACTCCCGACATCCGCCACAGGCGGGGCCGGCCGAGGTAGAGCAGGAGACTGTACTGCTCGAAGAACATCCAGCGCAACACCTGCGCCCGCTCTAACTTCCCCTCGGGGAGGTAGGGCGTGCCCTCGGCGAGGTAGTAAAGGATCGCCCCTGACTCAGGGAGCATCGTCCCGTCACCAAGCTCCAAGACGGGAACCTTGCCGTCCGGGTTGATGCTTTCCAGGAACCCGGGCGTGCGTGTCTCGCCGCCCCTGGTATCGTAATCGACCACCTCGCACCTCGTGCCCACAAGTCCCAGAAGCAGCCTGACCTTGTAGCTGTTGCCCGACCTCGGGGCTGAGTGCAAACGCATCGAGTCTTACCTCGCTTCGTTGAGAACGGCCGAAAGTCGCCCTCATTCTGCTAGGTCAGACCCTCGTCCGCAAGACGTAGGGGCGTCGAGCGGGGCCAGCGCAACTTCGGCGTCATCGACCTCTGTCGGACAGCGGAAGCCCTTGGGATGAGCCGTCGGAGTTTTTCGCCGCGGTGGAAAGCACAGGCTCGAGATCACTGAGAAAGGCCACGCCGAATGATCAGAATCGCCCGTCCCTCGCGCCGAGATCAGGTAGCTCCCGTAACACTCTCCCTCGCACCGCTGCCCCTATCCTGTGCTCCGCAAGCTCTGCGTACTCCTCCTCCCTCTCGGTCCCCACAAAGAAGCGCCCAAGCTCCTTGGAGGCAACCCCCGTAGTCCCCGATCCGCAGAAAGGGTCGAAGACGAGATCCCCCTCCCTGCTCGATGCCAGGATGGCGCGGCGCACGAGGCGCAGGGGTTTCTGGGTGGGATGGTAGCCGTGCAGCTTCTCCTTCTTGGGTACGGAAGGGATGTTCCAGACGGAGGAGACCTGGGCAGATGGGTTTCTGCTATTTATGAGGTCGTAGTTGAAGGTGTGGCGAGAACCTCCCTTGCCCGCCCAGAGAAGCGTCTCGTGGGCGTGGGTGAAGGCGGTGTGGAGGGCGTTCGGGGGTGGGTCCGGCTTCGCCCAGGTGATCTGGTTTATGAGTTTGAGCTTCATGGTCTGCAGGGCGAAACCGAGGCTGAAGATGATGTGGTGGGTGCCCGTTACCCAGATGGTGCCTTCTGGTTTGAGGATGCGAGACGCCTCCTTCAGCCACCTGACGTTGAACCGGTGATCCCCTACGAACCCCATGGACCTGTCCCAGGCGCCTTTGTCCACAGGGGCGAGCCTGCCGTTCTTGACCGTAACACCGCCTCTGGAGAGCCGGTAAGGAGGGTCGGCAAAGACCACGTCAACGCTGCCTGAGGGTATGATCTTCATGAGATCCACACAGTCCGCGAGGTAGACTATCGCCCCCGGTTCACCGAACGCCTGGAAATCCCTTAACTCCACACCACCATTTTAGGCAGCGGCGTCCGCCGACTTTAGCGATGGCACCCTGAAGCTCCAGACATCTCCGGGGCTCCGGAAGTCATGAGTTCCTTCCCTTTTCCCTATTCTCCACCGAAGACCCTTCACCCTGGCCTAACCGCCCTGGAGGTGCCGAGGACCCGCCCTGAAGCGCTCTTGGCCTGCACGGCGACGTACGGCTCGGCGGTGCTCACCGCGATGGTGGTCTCGAAGCCGCGCCAGGGGGCGGAGCCGGCGGGCTCGAGTTGGTCGGGGTCGGAGCCGGCGAGCACCTGCCAGGTGGCGACCTCCGTCGCGCCATTCCAACTGACGTAGACCGTCACCTCGTCATCTGGTCCTTGCTCGACCGCCAAGGCAGGGTCCTCGCTCGGGTATCCGCTCCATGGGAGGCGGAAAGCCCTGTAAGACTGGGCTTCACCCATGAAACGGGCGTCAAAGAGTAGCTTGCCGTCGTTGGAGTACTCGGAGGAATACGGCTCGCTGCCCCAACCTACGAAGACGTTGCCGTTGGGCAACACCTGCAAGTTTCCCTGGGATGTGGAGAGAAGCTTCATCGGGTGAATAAACTCGCGCACCAGGGTAGCGCTCATCCCTTCCATGTCGAGCTCCACCACGATCCCGCGTGACTGCTCGTGCACCTGAGGTGAGGCGCCGTTGTCGAAGATGGTGATGGTGCCGTCTCTCTGGCGGCGGGCGTCGTGCTGGGAGAAGAATCGGGTGCCTTCTCCCATCTCGAAGTCGCTCTCCTTGCCGCCTAGACGCCACAGGATCTCACCGCTCTCGCGGTCGACCTTGTAGACGGCGGAGGTCCCTTTGGCGGAGAAGAGGAAGTTACCGTCGAAATCTATCTCTATGGTGTTGATGTGGAAGTAGTCGAGGGCCGTGCTGGGGTCTTGCGGCGGCTCGCGGTAGGATTCCTCGACGCCCACATGCTCCAGGCTGCGCCACTCGAAGAGCACCTCTCCGCTCTCGATGTCGATCTCCTGGGCGATCCCTCCCCACACCGGGCCGTCTTTCAGGCCCCCGATCGGGGAGAGGTCCGTTCGTGTCTTGGTGTAGGCCGTCAGGAGCGCGGTATCGCGCGGAGTGATGGAGAACTCGTGCAGATCGCCCCTGTAGCCGTTGCCCGCCTGAACCCTCTCTATCTCCCGGTAAGAGCTGTCGAAGATCACGTACTCTCCGACGCCGTGTCCGGCCACGATCCCACCCTCCCACCAGGTCAGCACCGGCTCGCCCAGGTAGCGCTGCACCTTGAAGTCCGTCGCGTAACTGTCCTTGCTGAACCAGATGACCCGTCCGAGGTTGTCGACGATCATCGGGCCGTCCTGCCCGGCACCCTTCTTCGCGGCGACGAAGATGTAGCCGGGGGCGGTGTCGTGCGTCTGCTCGGTTATCTCGACACCCGGGGGGCTGAGATCCGGGCGCGAGCGGAAGGTTCTTACCTCATTCGGCACTGCCGGGGAAGTACTGTGACCCTGCTGTTCCTCCTGGCACCCCGGCAAGTTCAGGAACGCGAGACACGCGGCGCCAGCCCCTACGGCGCCCAGGAACTCTTGTCGCGTGAACTCCCTGCTCAAGTTGTCGGTCGTTGCCCGGTGGTCAAGTTCCCCGACCGTCGGTAGAAGCGGGGCTATAGGCTATCGATGATGAGGAACAGGCCATGGCGGGAGGTTGACACAACTTCAGGACCACCGCAAGAACCGTTAGCAACTATAACCATGAAAGTCGGACGAACTACTATGAATCCACCTTCCCCGACGTTCGGTGAATTGGGGCAAGAAGAAGGACGCCAGCAGACCCACTGGGGAAGATCGGCCATGCCCTTAGGCTTGGCCGCCCCGGCACTCGACCCGGCGCTCACACAAACTTTCTCGTAGCACCAAGTGCTGAAAGGCCGCTCCGGCGGTCTCGGTCCGGTGCCGTGGCGAGGGCCCCATCGGCCGAAGGTACCTTACCCTCGGGCGCCCCCCCGATGGCGCTTGCTGCGCCCTTCGCGCATGCGCTTTACATCTTCCTCGGTGTAGTAGCGATGGCCGTTGCGGTCGCGGAGGGCGGAGGGGAAGAAGCCCCTCCTCTCCCCCACCCTCAGCCACTCGGCGGAGATGCCGAGCTCGCGGGCCGCCTCGGAGATCCTGTAGGTGGTGCGCCTGTTCTCTGCCATGCCACCACGGTAAGGGGCGCCGATTCGTTCGGGTACCGGAAAAGAAAAGAAAAACTATTCCGGTGTTAACACCAAGGGCGCGCTACGCTAGCAAGCTGAGCCGTTACATACGTATCCACACGAGCGCTGTGCAGCTTCTCGCCATGAGCGGTAGCCCAACAGTGGACTCGTGGTCCTTCTTGCGTGTTGGATAAGAGGAAGGTGAAACGTCGGGTTGCTGCTAGGCGGGAGGCGACATTCACCATGACGAATACATATTCAGTACTACCACCGGTAGTGTCGAGTTCTATACTTAAACGCTTGGTGTGAGTTAGGCGGTGAAGATTTGAGAGGAAGGTGCCCACAGATTAGAGTCGGCTTGCTGCCCGATCCCGAAGGGAAAGGAACCGACTCCTCATGGTCGATGTGGACACCTTCCTCACCACACTCTACGTCATGGTGGACGACTTCTGCCACTCCCACCGCCCCAAACAGCGACGCCCCGGCCCCGAGGCCTCCCTC
>JBPCIR010000083.1:0-4994 GCA_051006095.1 Rubrobacter sp.
TGTCGGAGAGGATCAGGCCGAAACCCACGGGCGGCTCGAAGGCCTCCTGCGGCAGCTCCTCGATGTTGCCTACCGGTGCCCTCGGAATAGCAACCCTGCTCGCGAGATCCAGCCCGAACACGGCCAGCGTGACCAGCACGGAGAAGGCGAAAGGATGGCTGCCTGCAAAACGCCTCACCAGCATTCTCCCTTACGCGGTCTCCTGGCTTCCAAACGAGAGACACTATGTCCGGCGGGCTCTATAAGTGCCTCTCCTTGAGGCCGGCGAGGATGAGGTCAAGGCCGAACTCGAACTCCGCGTCGTGATCCACTTCGCGCAGAGGCGCGTCGAGCTCGTTGATGTTCGGGAAGTCGCCAGGGGAGAGCGCGCCGGCGCCGGCACGGGTGCCTGTGGGCTCCATCGCAAAGCCGCGGATCTCGGCCATCGCGTAGCCGGAAGCGTAGCTGGAGAGCGCGCGGAAAGCGTACAACGACGTCTCGGCATCGAATCCAGCCCCCCTCAACGTCCTGATGAACTCCTCGACCAGCCAGACCCCATCCATCGTCTCCGGCGGGCGGGTGATGAGTAGGGGGAAGACGTTCGGGTGCTCGTGGGCGAGCCGCCGGAATGCCCGGTAAGCCTCCCTGACCCTCCTCTCCCAGCCCTCGTCCTCAGGCGGTACCTCCAACTCACCGAGCAAGACCTCGACCATCCCATCCAACAATGCGCCCTTGTTGGGAACGTGGTTGTAGAGCGACATCGCCTCGACCCCAAGCTCACTCCCAAGCTTTCGCATCGAGAGAGCCTCCAACCCCTCCCGATCCACAAACCGTACCGCCGCCTCTAGTATCCGCCGCCGACTCAACGGCCGCCGCTTTACAACCGCCACAAAAACCTCCCTCACCTAACGTCCCCGACAGCTTACAGCATAAGCGCCGTATTTACGACGTAAGTTTCGTTAAATTTTGAATTGGGAATGGGTCCACAACCTAGCCCTTTCCTAATTCCTGATTCAAGAGTGCTCTACTCGTAGAGGCCGGCCCTGCGCTTCTGTTGTTCGAAGGTGTTCTTGATCCTGCGCGCGTCGGGGAGGGCCATGCGGTTGAGTTGGTAGACGCGGCCTGTATTGGTCTCTATCGTCAGGGTGACGTTGACGAGGCCCTTGATGCCGATCACGGCGACGTCGCGCAGGCCTATGCTCTGCACGTTCTGGGACTGCCAGCCGCTTTTGAGCTCGATGCGGTCCTGGTAGACGCCTACGATGGTGTTGTTTGACCCTGTGGCCTGCGTTATAGGTCCTTCCAAGCTTTCCTCCGTGCCGCTCGCGGTCCGCCTCGTACCAGGATACAAGACGGCGTTACCGATTTTGGGTGGGCGTGAAAAAACACCGGCCGGAGGAGATCCGGCCGGTGCCTGTTGGTTTCCGTCCTAGTTTGTGCCTTCGGTGACGCCCTCCAGAGGATCGGAGAGCTGCCCGTTACCGTTCTGGTAATCGGTTGCGACGAGGTCTGGGTAGCCGAAGACTCCGTGTTCGTGGATATCGAGCCCGTCGAGCTCCTGCTCTGGCTTGACCCTGATGCCGATGGTGGCCTTGAGCGTGGCGAAGACGGCGAGCGAGGCGATAAATACGAAGCCGCCTGCTGCGACGATACCGAGAGCCTGAATGCCGAGCTGGTAGAGGCCTCCGCCGTAGAACAGGCCTGGCTCGCCGACAGCGGCGAGGGCAGGAGTCGTGAACAGGCCGCAGGAGAGCGTGCCCCAGATACCGCCCATTCCGTGCGCCGCTATGGCGCCGAGTGGGTCGTCTACCCCGATCTTGTCCACGTACACGAGCGTGGCGTACATTATTACGCCGGCGACGAAACCTATCACGATCGAAGCCCACGGCGCGACGAAGGCGCAGGGCGCGGTGATGGCGACGAGTGCCGCAATGGCGCCGTTGCCGCCCATCCCGACGTCCACGTTGCGCCTGTACATGTAGCTCATTCCCATCGCGCCGAGGACGCCGGCGGCGGCGGCCAGGTTCGTCGTCAGGGCGATGTCGGCGATGTCGGGAACGGCGGCCATCGTCGATCCCGGGTTGAAGCCCCACCAGCCGATCCAGAGTATGAGGACGCCAAGGACCGCGAGCGGCATGTTGTGGCCAGGGATGTTCACGGGCCGGCCGTCGTCATCGTACTTGCCGAGGCGTGGACCGAGGAGCAGAGTACCTGCGAGCGCCGCCATCGCGCCAGAGAGGTGGACGACCGTCGAGCCAGCGAAGTCCTGCATGCCGAGGTCCGTCAGCCATCCGCCGCCCCAGATCCAGTGTCCCACCATCGGGTAGATCAGGCCGGCGAAGACGACAGCGAAGACCACGTAGACCGCGAACTTGGTACGCTCCAGCATCGTGCCCCACACGATGGCCAGAGAGACCGCGCAGAACGCGACCTGGAACAGGAACTTGGCCGAGAGCGGGACCTGCGTCCAGGAGAGTCCGGCGTAGACATCGTTGACCTGGCCTGGCGAGACGGCTAGGAACCAGCCCTGTGTGCCGATGATCGCGTTCCCCGTGCCGAAGGCAAACGCGAAGCCGACGGCCCAGAACAGCAGGGCCGCTATCGCCAGGTTGACCAGTATCTTCGCCACCACGCTCCCGACGTTCTTCATCCTGGAGAAGCCGACCTCGAGCATCGCGAATCCTGCCTGCATGAATAGGACCAGACACGCCGCTATGATCACCCACATCGTGTCCATCGCCAGCGAGAGATCCGCCGTCGAAGGACCATCCTGCGCTAGCGCCAGTCCAGGCAACGCGAGTACCAACAACAAGACCGCAGTAGATAGTAATGCGAGCTTCCGCAAAAGCTTCCTCCTCTTGAAGGGGGTAAGTACACTTGGAACATAGTCTATGCACCAACCACAGATGGGTCTTTAGCCGAATGTACAAAGATGGGTACCCCGCCACGTACCGGTAGTATTGCGGATGTACAGCACCAGCATTTCAGCATGTCAGCTTGCAAGCTTCTCGGCCGGCTGACATGCTGAGAGCCGCGAAGCGGCGTGCTGACTAGCTGACAAGCCGTCTGGCGAAGCCGGGCGGCGTGCTGAAATGCTATCTATCCGAGAAGCTCGATGGTTTGTCGGGGACGCGTCCGAGTAGTTGCATCGCCTTTATACCGAGGGTGAGGCGTTCGCGATCCTCGCTCTTGTCTACGTCGAGGCCTGCCAGTTCGCCGACGCGGTCGAGACGGTAGCGGATCGTGTGACGGTGGGCGAAGAGGTCGCCCGCGGTCCTCACGGTCGAGGCGTCGTTGCCGAGGTAGGTGATCAGGGTCTGAACCAGCTCGGTCCCGTAGCGGGAGTCGTAGTGGACGACGGGCTCCAAGGTCTCGCCGTAGAAGGCTTCGAGCTCCTCGGGGTTCTCCTGGAGCACCCTGAAGAGGAGTTTATACGTTCCTGTCCTCCCGAAGTTCGAGACGCTGGAGGGGCCGTGGATGCGGTGGCCGATCTCGAGCGCCACCCTGGCCTCGGAGTAGGCCTCGGGGAGCTGGGCGGGGTCCTTCTTGTAACTTCCGATCCCGACGGAGATGGTAAGGTCGGGTAGGAGGCCTTTGACGTAGCGCTGTACCCCTTTGGCCAGCAGTTGTGCCTTCTCCGGCAACTCTTCTGGATCCTCGCCTTCTGCGCAACCGAGGAAGAGGATGACGTTGTCCGAGCGCGGGCCGAGGAGGAAGTTCGAGAAGGTCTGGCGGGTCTGCAGCCTTACCGCATCCGCCAGGCGCCGCTTGAGTTCCTGAATGGCCGGCTCCTTCGGCCTGCGGCGCGCGAGGTAGCGGGCGAAGTCGTCTATGTCGACGACCATGACCAGGGCCCCGTCGGTGAGGTCTGCGCCGAGATATCTCGCGCGTTGCAGGAGGAGTTCGACGGAACCGTAGTGGCCGCTTATGAGGTCGTCCACGAAGTCCCCCCTGGCACCCAGTTCCGTCTCCAGGCGTATGCGCTCCTTGCCGAGCTCGGCTTCGAGAACGCGCCCGGCCCAGTACAGGAGCACCACGTCTTCTGGCCTCAGGTGGCCGCCTTCCAGGTCGATCCAGAGGTACCCCGCCGGGGCGCCGGTCCCGATGGGGGTCCAGAACAGTTCGCCGTCAGCGACCCGCCAGCGCTCGACGGGCACGGAGAGGTACCCATCGGGTAGCCTGGCGTAACGGTCTCTGCGCTCCCTACGGGTCTCGTCGATCCCCGACTTTTTGGACGCGCGTAGTCCCAGCTCTTCGAGCGTCGCGCGCAGCTCGTTGTCTTCCCCGGAGCTGGCGATCAGGCGCCCCACAGGGTCCTCAACGACCAAGGAACGTCCGAGCATCCCTGAGACCCTGCCGGCAAGCTCTTCGAGCGTCGTCTCAACGCCGGCGCTCTCCAGGAGCGACCGGCCGGCCCCGTGGGAGAGCAGCAGCAGCCCGTCGTCCCTGGAGAAGATCTCGAAGAGCCGCCTGAGTGGCACGTCGGGGGCGAGCACGAAAAGACCAACCCCGAGATCGGCGGCCCGCTCGACCGATTCCACAGGCGCCTCGCCTTCGAGACGCCAGACGATGGCGGGAGAGCCGGTAGAGGCTAGCTCTTGCAGGAAATCCTCATCGAGGGACCCGCGGGCTGTTACGGCCACGTCATCGGGTGAGATCCAACCCTTCACCGGCTCGTCGACGGCGAGCCCGCGCACCTGCCTGGTCGGGTCGCCCGGCAACGGGCAGTCCGCGTCCAACTCTTCTAGTAGGATCAGGGAGAAGTCCTTCAGGATCACTACTGGCTCCGTTCGCAACATGGTGTAACCGGCGCGTATCATTTTGGGCCCAGGGGCAGAAAATCGCAAACCCGCACACGGAAATAGCGCTCTGGGGTGTTAGAATATGACCAAAAGCAAATTGCTTCTTTGGCCTCCCAACAGGGGGCCGTATACTTGCCCGTAGGCGTCCCGAAGAAGAGGGGTGAGCAGAGATCGCGGAAGAGCAGATCGTCGTGCGGGGCGCGCGCGAACACA
>JBPCIR010000084.1:0-7674 GCA_051006095.1 Rubrobacter sp.
CCGATAGGTGTGAGATAGCCAAGCTCCTCGAGGTAGCCGATGACCCTCGCCGCGCTCTCGTTGGGCTCCTCTTCATCGGTCTTGATGTGCAGCTCGGGGGCTGCTGGCGCTTCGTAAGGGTCGGAGACACCGGTGAACTGCGGGATCTCGCCCGAGAATGCTTTCTCGTAGAGGCCCTTGACGTCCCGCTCTGCGCAAACTTCCAACGGGGCATCGACGAAGATCTCGACGAAATCATTCCCAACGTTGCGTCGCACCTGGTCGCGCACCTCCTTGAAGGGCGAGATGGCGCTGACGATCACACCTACCCCGTTGCGCGTCAAGAGGTCGGCGACGAACCCTATCCTCAAGACGTTGGTGTCCCTGTCCTCTTTGGAGAAACCGAGGCCCTTGGAGAGGTTGGTCCTTACTATGTCCCCGTCCAGAACCTCGATCTTGCGAAAGCGGTTCCTGAGCTCGTGCTCGACGATCTCGGCTATGGTCGTCTTGCCAGCCCCAGATAGACCCGTGAACCACAGCGTGAAGCCGCGACCATACCTCGTCCCATTCTCCATTGTTAACCCTCCTTGGCCCTTAGTTACGTACTGTTGCTATATTAACGTATTCTTAACAATGTTGCTATGTCCGTTGCCCCTCCATGAGGACTTCGATGACTTCGGGGCGGGAGAATTCGGGAGGCGGATACTCGCCGTTGGAGAGCATCTCGCGCACCTTTGTACCGCTGATAAACACGTGGTGCTCTGTATCGTGGGGGCAGGTCTTGGTGGTCCCCATCCCCTGGCACTCGAGGCAGAAGAAGGCGTGTTCGAAGAACAGTGGGGTCAGCCCGATCTCCCCTTCCTCAAACTCGTCGAAGATGTGCTGGGCTTCGTAGTCGCCGTAGAAGGGCCTACCGCTGGAGTCTTTGCCTGGTCCTGCGTGGTCGCGGCCTACGATGAAGTGTGTGCAGCCGTAGTTCTTGCGGCAGATCGCGTGGAAGATAGCCTCGCGGGGTCCCCCGTAGCGCATCGCCGCGGGGAAGACGGCAAGCATCGTCCGATCCTTCGGGTAGTAGCGCTCCAGGATCGTCTCGTAGGAGCGCATCCTGACGTCGGCGGGGATGTCCGCGGAGCGAGTCTCGCCGACGAGCGGGTTAAGGAGCAACCCGTCGACTATCTCGAGGGCGCTCTTCTGGATGTACTCGTGCGAGCGGTGCACGGGGTTACGGGTCTGGAAACCAACGACGCGCTTCCAGCCCTTCTCCGCGAAGACCTCGCGCAGACGGCGGGGCTCGTAGTGGTAGGTCGGGAAAGGCTTCGGGTTCGGGTCGTCTACGAGCAGCGTTACCTCGCCGCCGAGGAGTACATCCTTCTGGCGGTAGACGGCGGCGACGCCTGGATGCTCCGGGCTCGTAGTGCCGAAGACCTCGCCGGCCTCGTGCTCCTTGTCGTAGGAGTAGCGGTCATCGACGATCATGGTCGCGAGCACGCGCCCGGCCTCGTCTGCGAGCGAGATCTCCTCGCCCACCCTTATACCGTTCGCCTCTTCCTCACTAACGGGGAGTGTGATCGGCAGGCTCCAGACCAGACCATTCTTCAGGTGCATGGTCTCGACGACGCTCTCGTAGTCATCGCTGACCATAAAGCCAGTCAGGGGAGAGAAGACGCCGGTCGAGATCATCTCCAGATCAGAGAGAGCCCTCGGTCCTAGGGCAACCCTGGCGAAGCCCTCTGCCCTACTGAGTAGCTCATCGCGCTGCTCCTCAGGCGCCCTACGGTCGACGAGCTCGCCGCCGTGGGGGGCGATAGTAGTGTATTCGGTGCTGACGTTCATCGGTCTACCTCCGCGAGAATAGTGTCCTGCCTGGCCGGGAGCCTACGCAACAAGCGACCGGCGAGGCCGGCCGCGCAGTGGTTCCAGGGACGCTCGCCGACGACCCAGAGCCTGAATTCACCAGCGTAAGTGCGCGAGATCTCCAGGAAACGTGTGTAGCCCATGCCGGCTGCTTCGAGGTTAGTCCCCCACTGTTCCCAGAGGAGATCCGAGACAAAAGCGGCGTCGGCGATAACGCGGCTCCCCTCCTCGGGCGCTTCCTCGAGTAGGGCGCGGGTCTCGGCCTTTACCTCTTTGGGCTCATCTGGCACAGGGAGCCTCTCTATGGCGCCTTCCAACTAGTACCTCACTGCTTCGTGCTCGACCGGGGCGCGGTCCGTCCCGGCGTAGTCGTTCAGGTGCTCCTCGTAGTCTATGAACAGTGGGGCGTCGGGGTCGAAGGCCCGCTTGAGACTACTGAAGGCCACCCTCTTGTCCAAACCGTCTAGCTTATCCAAAGCCTGCGGCTTGTCAAGGGGACGCAGCTCCAATCTGTCCCTGACGCTTTCGAAGGCGGCCAACCCTTCTTCGCTCCTGAGGAGTACGCTGGAGTAACCGTCTGCGCTCCCGACGCTCCCCACGGAGATGTCGGCGGCGTGCCCCATGAAATCCGCGCACTCGTCGCAGCCTTTCAGGGCAGCCCCGTGGAAGTCCCTTATCGGCTCCTCGAAGATCGTCGCGCCTTCGAGGTCCTGGACGATCATCTTCCCGCGTATGATGTCGACCCTTCCTACTTGATCGAGGTCGACGTTCCTCTTGTCCCTGATCTCCTCGAGCATCAACTTCTCGTAGTTGAAGCTCTTGGTGCAGAGCAGGGCTATCGTGAGCGTTATGGCCTCGACCTGTGAGGTGCCCCAGGTCCATGGCCTCGCCTGCATCGCTTTGATGCCCTCGATCTCACACGGCGTCCCGACGACCGCAATCCTTGGGTTCGGCGGCAGGTCGTATCCCTCGAAGTCGACGTGTCCTAGCGCGAGCGTCTGGTTGTAGAAGCTCCCGGCGCAATCGCGCACCTCTTCGGGCGTCGTCGCCAGGAAGGCTTCGCCCTTCCAGCGCTCCGTCTCGCTCTCGCGCGCCAGCAGGGCGCCGTCGATCTCGCCGGCCTCGAGCAGCGAGACCAGGAGCGCGCTGACGAAGCCACCGTCCTGCACGCCGTCTATCCTCCGCCTGACGCGGGCCGTGTAGCTCTCCTCAACTCGCCCCACGCCCTCGATGCTCTCGCCCTCTGAGCCGCCCGTAATCTTCCAGGTCGACTCGTACTGCAGGCCGCCGCGGGGGCAGAAATCCCAGCACAGCGAGCAGCCCGTGCACATCTTGACGAGCTCGGGAAGTTCATCCTCGCCTATACCGATGGAATCCGTAGGGCAGGCCGCGACGCACACACCGCACTGCACGCAGCGGTCGGCGTCGATCACCGCCTTCTCCAGGTCCCAGAACCAGACCTTGCCTGGGGCCTCGTCGATGTCGTTCATCATGTCCCTGATGTCGAAGCCGGCCACTACGGGCTCACCCCGCTCTCGACCGGCTTGCGCAGCGCCTTGCGCAGCTCGGCGTTCTTCTTGCGCCTGGCCCACTCGTGGAAGCGCTCGCCCTCCCGCCGCTCCTCCTCGAACTGCTCGAAGACGGCCACGAGTGCGTCGGGGACCTCCCCGGCCGGCTTCGCGCCCTCGACCCAGTCGATAAACGCAGCGTCCTTGCCGAGAGAGCCGCCGAGCCCTATGTCAACACCCTCGACGATCGCGTCACGCGTCTTCGCCGTCTCGCCGCGGAACCCTATGTCCCCGATCTGGGGCTGCGCGCACGAGGCCGAACATCCCGAGAAGTGCATCCTCACGGCCCCCTGGCCGAGATCCCCAACCCTCTCGTCCATCTCGCGGGCCCACTCCAGGGCCCTGACCTTGGTCTCGACGATGCCGAAGCGGCAGAACTCGCTCCCCGTGCACGCCACGACGCCGCGCTCGAACGCCCCCGGGTTCGGGGAATACCGCGCCAGAAGAGGCTCGGCCAGAAGTTCGTCGAGGCGGTCCTCGGGGACGCCGGTAACGATCAGGTTCTGGTCCGTGGCGAGACGGACTCCATCCCCGTACTCCCCGGCAAGCCTACCCGCCTCCTCGAACTGCTCACCACTCATCCTCCCCACAGGCACGTTCAATCCGACATAGTATGGGCGGGTCTGAGACCCGCCCATACGTTGGGGGTGGACTCCGACGTGATCCCCGCGGTACCTCTTGGTGAGATCTTCGCCCGCGGGCGTGAGTCCCACGGAAACGCGCTTTGCAAGCTCTTCGCGGAACTCTTCAGGGCCGAGCTCCTGGACCAGGTAGCGCATCCTCGCCGTCCAGCGGTTCTCCCTGTTCCCGAGCTCGCCGAAGACCTGGGCTATGCCGCGGGTGATCTCGACCGCATCTTCGGGCCTGACGAAGACATCCACGTCCGAGGCCATCCTCGGGCCGTCTGAGAGGCCTCCGCCGACCCGCAGGTTGAAGCCTAGCGTGCCGTCTTCCAGGCGGGCTGGGAGCATGCCGACGTCGTTGATCTCAGCCTGCGCGCAGTCCTCCAGGCATCCCGTAACACTCATCTTGAACTTCCTCGGCAGGTTCGCGTACTCGCGGTTGCCGGTAAAGTAGGCTGAGATAGCCTGCGCCACCGGGAAGGCGTCGATGACCTCATCGTGGCCGAGGCCAGAGACGGGGCAGCACAGGACGTTGCGGGCCGAGTCGCCGCAAGCCTGCACGGTCGTAATGCCGACCTCCTCCAGGCGACGCCAGATCTCGGGCACGTTCTCCATCTTGATCCAGTGCATCTGCACGTCCTGGCGCGTGGTCAGATCGAGGAAATTGTTCCCGAAGTGAGGGTTCGGAATAGGGCCGCGCGCGAAGTCGGCCGCTATCTTCCCGACTACCCTCGTCTGCTCGGGTGTCAGGACGCCGCCGGGGACTTTGATCCGCATCATGAAGGCGTCGCCGCCCTGCTTCTGCGGGTAGATGCCGACCCACTTCAGCCGCTCGACCTCGCCAGGGACATCGTCCATGGCCGAGAGGTCCTTCGAGTAGGTGTCTAGAATTGCCCCATACACCTCGAGGGGATGGCGCTCCTGCTTTATCTTCTCGACCTTGTTCAAGGTCTGGTCGTTCTTGAGGAATCTCATGTTGTGAAACCTGCTCTTTTTACGAGAGAATCTCTGAAATTCAGGCGCCGGCGCGGCGGATCTGGCCGTCGTCGAAGTGGATGCCACACTCCGTCTTGTCGATTCCAGCCCACCGGCCGGCCCTGGGATCCTCGTCGTGGTGCACGGGCCTCGTCTGCGGCTCGCAGCCGATGCTCTTGTAGCCCTGATGCAGGAGCGGGTTGACGGGCACGTCGTGTGCCCTCACATAGTCCCACACCTGCGCTTCCGTCCAATCAGGCATGGGCGCTATCTTGGCGGCCTCGTAGCGCTCCTCCCAGGCAATGACCTTCGTGCCAGACCTCTGAGGGGTCTGCTCCCTGCGGATACCTGTCATCCAGGCGTCGTAGCGGTTCAGGGCTTTTTGCAGGGGTTCGATCTTGCGGATCTGGCAGCACAGGTTCGGGGTGCAGGTTCGCATCTGCTCGCCGTAGATCTCTACCTGCTCCTCGATCGTTAGCTCGGGCTTCAAGACCTCCACAGGCAGCTTGTAGCGCCGCATGACCTCCTCGCGGAACTCGGCCGTCTCTTTGAAGATAAAACCCGTGTCGATGGTCAGGACGGTGACCTTGTCTGTGACCTTGGAGATCATGTCGAGAAGCGCCATCCCCTCTCCCCCGCCGAACGAAGCAGAGAGAGCAAGACCCTCACCGTAAGTCTCGACAGCCCACTCTATTACCTCCCTGGGGTCGGCACCCTCCAGTAGCTCGGACTCCCGCTCGAGCGCCTCCAGCCCGGGTAATATTCTGTCGTTGTGCTTCGAACGCAGGGATTCGTGCATCGCGCGATCCTCCAATGTAAATCGTGTAATCGAAAGTCAAGGGTTGAGATCAGACGCACACACTACATCGCGCGCCCGCGCGAGTGGCAAAAGACATTCGCCCCGTCGCATGACCCTGCGTACCGTGTAACTCCATGCGCCGGATACTAAGCGCCGAACAGCAATACGTCAACAAAAATCCGATAAATTTCGTCGGGATTAAACGAATTTGCTTCTCTTCCGGCTAGAAGGAGCTCTACAGAGCCGGCTAATCTGCTCTCTTGGCATCGTTTGGTGCGGGATCGACCCCGCCGCGCCTCATGGCACGTCCGTAGAGCAAGAGGGTCGGTGAGAGGATGAGGGCGGCGACGGTCAGGGCCGGCCTCACGCCGAAGACGTTGCCTATAGCCCCGATCACGGGTCCGGCCGAGGCTTCGCCCAGGGCGCCTGATTGGCTGCTCATCGAGATCACGGTGGCCCGCACGCCAGGGTCGAGTCCCTCGTTGATCCAGGTAAGGTAGACAGGCTCTGCGACCCTGCGGACCAGGGTGGCGAACCAAAACGTCCCTAGCGCGAGCGCGAAGCTGCCGGCCAGCGCGAAAGCGAGCATCCCTGCAATGGTGAGCGCGTCGAGTGCGAGAAGCAGCCGCGCGGCGACGGCCGGGCTGCTCACGTCGAGGTTGCGGGCCACCATACCTGCCGCCACGTAGCTAAGCACGAGCCCTCCGGCCCCTATCACACCGAACCACACCACGGGGTCGAGGCCGCCGATGGAAGGTAGTCCCACCACGTCCAGGAACTGCTTGGGGTTGAGCCGGTCGAAGCCTTCCTCGGACATGCCGGAGAACAGGGCGGCGGCGAGAAGCATCAGGAGGATCGGCCTGGAGCGGACGAGCCGCACGCCGCCGCGCGCCGTGGTAGCCGCGTGCTGCAGCGAGGAGCGGCCCTCGCGCGGGGAGGGACGGAAGTTGATCTCAGGCATCGTGAGGACGAGCGCGAGACCGAGCGCGATGGTCAGGACGCCGCCGACGATGAGCGGCAGGTTCAGCGCGACAAGACCGAGCAGCACGCTCGCGGGGATGCCGACGAACGAGCCGATGTAGTCGGCCTGCTCGCCGCGCAGGTACACCCGTCCCAGGTCTCGATCCGGGTCTTCGTCCGCGATCCAGGCCTCGAGTGCGCCGCTGATGAACGTGTACCCGACACCCCACACCGCCTGGGCGGCGAGCACGGCTGCGAACTCGGGGATCGCACCCTCCAGGGCGAAACCAAAACCCATCAGTATGCAACCCGTAATGACCGACCGTCGCCGGCCGTAGGTGTCGGCAAACACGCCCGTCGGGACCTCGAAGAGGAAGACCGCGACCTCGAGCGCCGTCCCCAGCAACACCAGCCGCAGTGGGTCGAGATGCACGACCTCGATCCTGTAGACAGCTGCCACGGTGGCCCACAGCGTGAAGAACAGCGCGAACGACCCCTTGATACCGAGGTAGATCGGATAGGCTCTCAGGTTGTTCACGTTAGACCCGCTTTCTCGATACGCGCCCGGGGGAAGGGTGTGACCTTCTGGATAGCGTTCCGATCCGACAGACACTGGCGGGCGACGGCCTTCGGAATGGGACGTTGCGGAGGTACGGCAGAGCGAGCGAGAACCGCGAGTCCTGCGGTCCTACCGTTCGGTCTCCGCCGTCTAGCGAGGAATTAGCACCCGTTGATCGTACCTCAAACCTTACGACAGCGTCAACAAACGCCGTGTCAGCATTTCAGCTTGTCATACCGAGTCCGCTTGAAGAGGACTGCGTTCGGGCTGCGGGTACACAGCGGCTCTCCCTTATACGTCATTTCCGCGAAAGCGGGAACCCATTACCACAAGGAGCAAGAGGAGTAGCAGTCGCGT
>JBPCIR010000085.1:0-2963 GCA_051006095.1 Rubrobacter sp.
TATCGGTGAACACGGCCGAGACGGCGTCGTAATCGGAGTAACGAGCCTTCAGGTCACGGGTGATGAGGACGAAGTCCTCCTCGGCGCGCGAGCGGGTGTCGACGAGGAGCCGCGCCGCGCGCGCACCGTCGCGCTCGACTATCCTCTCCTCCAGGATCTCATAGTCAGGGACGCTCTCCGGCGCCTCGAAGCTCCCGATCTTCAGATCCCCTTCGTCGGGAGCCTGCCCACCCGCATCTTCCCCTTCCGCGCCTGAGGCCCCTGCCGTCTCGAAGGCCCCGGGCGCAGGGCGCACCTCAGGCTTCTGCAGGGCCCGCACCGGCTCCCCGGCAAGCCGTACCGCGAAGAAGACGACGGCGATGAGGGCCAGGATCAGGGCCACTGCACGGTACAAATTGGACTCTCCTCCACTCTGAGGGCGAAACTATGGTACCCGATCCACACGAGGCGTCGACCTACCACGAATCGCGATCTTGACCATAAGTGAGAACAATAAGCTGACCTGCTGACCGGCTGAAGTGCTCCAAGTCACTCGAATAGCACGACGGGCTCTCCGTAGTAGCGGACGCGGTTCTCTTCCCAGCGGCCCTCGACGAACTCCTTGAGCTCGGCGTTACGGGCGCTGTGGTCTCCCTCCATCATCCTATCCAGCGGGTAACCTACGCCGAGGACTCTTTCCCGAACACGGAAACGGGTTATCCCGGCGGGCAGTACGGTCCCTGAGTCCACGATCTCAGCGAGCTCTCCTGGGGTGAACGAGGGGTAACGTATCAGGGCCTCGCCACCCGAGAGTTGGGCCGTCCCGTCCGGTTCCACGCGACGCACCAAGACGCCCCTGGGGTAGAACGACTGCAGATTCCAGAGCGCCCTAACCCGGCCTGGCAACCCATCCTGTGTGGCAGAGAGGAGGAGAGTCTCGCTGGCGGTCTCCACCTCGGCCAGAGGAGCATCGCCGGGTCTATTCGACACTTCTATTCCTTCGATGTCGTCCAGTTCGGGCCTTCCGACCCCATCCAGGAGGTGGCCCCAGCCCTCCGCCTTCTCCGGCGGCTCGACCGTCTGGACGAGGGCGAAGCGGGAACCAAGCTCTCCGAGGGCGCGTATCCTGTGGGCGCCGTCGAGGACGAGGTAACGATCTTCGTGAGGGGAGACTATTACGGGGTTGCGCTGCTCACGTTCGGCTTCGATACGCCCCCGCAGACGAGCCAGGCGGTCTTCATCGTGGGCTTCGTGGAGGATAAGGCATCCGAGGTCCACCAGGCGAAGGTCTTTGAGAGAGGAGATCAAGAACTCTAGAGGTAGCGGGACGAGACCGTAGGGACTCTAGGCGTCTCCACCGCGGCGGCCCCACAGGAAGTCGAGCAAGACGAAACCGCCGAAGAAGAAGATCGCGATGATGAGGAAGAACCCTATGATGCCAAGAAGTAGATAGACTGTGTCCAATACTCGCCTTTCAACGGATGCGGTCTACCTTACGGTCTCGCCGCGAACAGTCGGGACGGCCGGATTTGAACCGGCGACCACTCGGCCCCCAGCCGAGTGCGCTACCAGACTGCGCCACGTCCCGACGCGTCTGTGATCAGACCTCGATCATACCAGAGAAGGCCCGTGCTATCATGCGATTTCCGTGGCGCTGGCTGCATCCTACATACGGACAGAACTCGAGGGCACTCTCCCGACGAAGGACGAGCAGATGGTCGCCATCCTGGCCTACGCCGCCGAGCGAGGTCACGACCTCGTCGCCCACTACGAGGACCTCGATGCCCCAGGCATCCTGCTCTACCACCGCCCCGGTCTCAAAGAGGCTATAAACAACATAAAGGAGCTGGAGGACTGGGAGGTGCTCGTCGTCGCGGAGCCGAGGTGCATCTCGGAGACGGATTCGGCCTTGCACGAGTTCGTGCACAAGCTCTCACTGTACGGGAACCGTCTTGAGTCTCCGGCACGTTCCTGGGAGGGCCTCCTCGCCGGCATGAGATCCTACAGGCGTGCGATGAGCCGGCGGTAGGGGAGTGAAACGCGCAGCGGTGTCCGGTAGTATAGAAAAGTGAGTTTCATTCTGACCGCTATCGGGCTTCTCTTGCTTGTGGTCGCCCTCGCCGGCATCGCGCTCGGCATCTACGTGGCTGTCGAGCCGAAGACCCGAGCATCCGGCAACCTCTTCGCCATCTGGTGGGTGCCTGGGGTGGCCGCGGCGAGCGGCGTTCTGATGCGCGACGTCGTGACGTTCGCGGTTGGGGTAGTCTGCTTTCTCGTCGCTGGGGCCGTGATCGTCCTGGAGGACAGAAGACCGCGCAAGGTGCATGTGAGGGAAAAGAGTGATCTGGCCAGAGGACCGGGGGGCAACAGGCGCCTCGACTCCGAGAGGACCACCAAGGAGAACAGGACCCAGGATTCGGGCAAAGCCGCCTCGTAGTCCTCTCTCTGACTATCTCCGAGTAGCCAACCCAATGTTGCTATACTGGCCGCCTAGAATGGCCCTGAGGAGGCTCATGGGGAGGAGAGAGTCCGGTGCGATAGAGGCCGCGCGAACCCCTCGCAACCATCAGGGGCCTGGCAGCGTTGGTCGCGAAGGGAAGGAGCTAGAGGCATGGGTCTCATCCGCACCATACTCGTACTGGTCATCCTGCTGATACTCACCCACGCAGCGCTGATGTATGCCGGCGTCGGCCAGGGGGCCAATATCCTGACGAACGCCGTCTTCAGCCTGGGGACGCTGCTCGAGTCCCCCGCCGCTTTCCTGCTCGAAACGATAACGGCCCTACAAAGGTACCTGAACCCCAACAGCTTCTACGTCGTCGCCTTCTCGGCAGCCGCCCTCTACCTCATTATCTACCTGTTGCTCGGCGTCGGCCGCCGGGCTTAGATCAGCATTTCAGCAAACTTAGAGCTGACTGGCTGAATTGCTGACCAGCGCGGGTTTCGGAGGGGTTTCCACCCTCCTAGAAAACATGTCGGGAAAC
>JBPCIR010000086.1:0-10122 GCA_051006095.1 Rubrobacter sp.
GGCGCAGGTTCCGCCTTCGGTGTCCTCTCCCGCCTCTCCTCTTCATCTTCTACTTCAGAGGAACTTCCCGTATACGGCGCTTCCTGGATGTGCCGGTCCGACCCTTCGGGCCGCCGGCTGCCAGGGGACTCTTCGCCCTGCCGACGCTCATGAGTATTTCCGACCATCTCGGGGACCTTCTCACGCTGCTCCGCTTCCCGCTCCC
Source organism: Rubrobacter sp. (assembly GCA_051006095.1). GTDB lineage: Bacteria > Actinomycetota > Rubrobacteria > Rubrobacterales > Rubrobacteraceae > Rubrobacter_D. The sequence continues at coordinate 206 of JBPCIR010000086.1, forward strand.
GGCTCACCTCTAAAGCGTGACCCTGTCGCTGCACGAGCTTGAGCAGGAACACTTCCCCTTCGCGCAGTAGCTCCAGGCGTCTCTCGGTCAGGTCGACGTAGCGGCGCGCCGTCTGCAAGAAAAGTACGGCGATGGCGAAGATCCCCACGACTGTGGCCAGGGCGGCTCCGATGCCGACATACACCAACGTTGCGCTCATCCCTCTTATCTCCTCCCCAACGCAGCCTTGTACACGTTCGAGGCACCTGCCCAGCGGTGTATTAAAGCGTACGAGCGATAGGATAGCAAGCTGCTGGCCCTGTAGCGCCTTGTTTATGAGTCTGCGCCCCACAGCCAGAAGCGCGCCAGGGCGCATTTCCGAACCGCGGATCGAAGTTCGAACCCTTCCAGACGCACCATCTCTGGTCGCAGGCTCTCGCCTCGCCTGGCACAGAGAACGGTGGCCCGGTCCGCGTTGGCGAATACAGGTACTATGTCTCCACGTGACACTCAGAGAGAGGATTGGCCATGGCCTACTTCGAAGGACAACTCAAGCGCGCGACTACAGAAGCCGGAGAGGAGCATACGGGCTACGTTCTGGAGACGGAGATAGACATGTCGGCCATCCAGGACACAGACGACCTCATAGGAGACCAGATCGCCGTTACCGGGGACGTGGAGATCGTAGACTTCCCCGAGCGGGGCAAGATCCTGGTCTTCAAGGCCACCTCGGTGGCCATCCTGGAAGAGGAGGAAGACGAGGAGATGCCTACGACCTAGCCTTCACGGACCGGCTCGGCCGGGAATCACGGCTCCCGGTCTGATCCCGCTCGATGCACGGCAACAGCCGCCCGGTACGATTTATATAGATTCGATACTCATCTCCGAAACGCTGGAACGGTTTCTCCCCGTCTTTGGGAAGCCGGATCAGGAGCATCGCCAGCTCCCCGCACGTCGCGGCCCGGAAACGAACCGGACGGATCTTCGGCGCGTATGTACGTTTTGCGTGCTCGCATGCTGGTCTTGTATCGCGGTAACGGGGAAGGAGTGAAGAAGTTTGAATCTGATCAAGGCATTACGCATTCTTCTAGTGGTGGCAGGCCTTGCTACCCTGCTCGGCGTGGGCGTTTCGGCCGCGCAGGCCGCGCCGGTCGGCGGCCTCAAGCAGTTCCGGGTTCCAACGCCGGCGAGCGACCCGAAGTACATCACGCAAGGCTCCGACGGCACCCTGTGGTTCACCGAATCCGATAACGAAGGTCCTCCAAACGGGGAGAACGTGCTGACGCCTCACAACATAGGCAGGATCACACCTGACGATGAGATCACGGAGTTCCCGGCGTGCTTCCGTGAACCACCGATCCCCCCTGACGAATCACCGTTCGGCTTCTGCTTCCCGAACGACATCGTGCAAGGCCCAGATAACGTTCTGTACTTCACCAAGTCCGAGGAGAACCTGGGGCGCATGAGTACGGCGACTGGAGAGCTCCTTCCAAACGTGGACACCCCATTCGGCCCTGGCGCGATCGCCAGAGACGGCAGCGACCTGTGGCTCACTGACTTCGGCGACGCCAGCATCTGGCGCTACGACACCAGCTCTAGCGTTGACGAATTTGCGCAGTTCCAGATACCGTCAGCGCCCCCAACCCCTTCCAACCCTACCCCCATTGCTCCCAATCCTTCTGACGTGGCCGTGGCCGCTGATGGGACCGTATGGTTCACTGATTCCTTCAACAACCGGATCGGCAGCCTGAACCCGTCAACACGGACATTTGACATGGTGTCAGTACCTGGCAACCCCTACAAGCTCACCATCGCCACCAACGGGACCGTGTGGTACATCGGGCGGTTCGACACCACCATCGGACGCCTGGACCCGGCCAACGGCCAGGTGACGGAATTCCCGATCTCTCGCGGTCCTCACGACGACATCGCCGCCGCACCCGACGGCAGCGTCTGGTTTACACAGTTCGGTGTCGGTAACGTCGCCCGAATCGACCAGGACGGCACGATCACCGAGGGCCGCAAGGTCAAGGGCAGCGGTCCTTTCGGCATCACGGTCGCCTCCAACGGCGATCCCTGGTACACCATGTTCCGCGCGAACAGGATCGCCACCCTGCAACTGAGATAGGGGGAAAGGAGCCTCGCTCGGCGCTGCGCCCGGATACCCGGTAAACCGCTGACCAGAAGTCGGATTAACCTTCCGTTCAAGAGGCGCCGGGTTCGAACGGGCCCCTTACCTCGTCTCCGTGCCTGAGGTGCTCGATCTCTCCCTCGAACACCTCTACCGTCCCGAATGGGGTGGCGAGCAAAAGGGCCCCCTCCTGGCTCAGGTCCACGGCACGACCTTCGAGAATCTCGCCTAAGCGCTGAACCCGTACTCTCTGTCCCAGGGTACAATTCAAGCTTCGCCAATCTTCGAGGATTGCTCCGAAGTCTTCGATCCGTCCAAGCTCGGCGTCGAGATTCGAGAGCAGAGCGCGGAGCAGGTCCATTAGATTCACGTCATGCCCCAGCTCGGAACGGATCGTAGTCACTTCCCGATCCGGCACCCCGAGGTCGGCCGGGTCGAGGTTGGCGTTCATCCCTACCCCGAGGATGGCGTAGTCGAGGCGTCTCCCCTTCGACGGCCCGGTAGCGTTCTCCGCGCTCGATTCGGCGAGGATGCCGCAGATCTTCTTCCCACCGGCGAGCAGGTCGTTGGGCCACTTGATGCTGGCCTCGACCCCGATCTCCCATAATGCCTTCGCAACCCCGACCGCCGCCGTCTGGGTGATGCGGGAAGCGAGGCTCGCATCGAACCAGGGACGCAGCACGAGCGACATCCAGAGTCCGCCCTTCGGAGACCCCCAAGACCGCCCGAGCCGTCCCCGTCCTCCGGTCTGGACCTCCGCGATGACGAGCGTCCCGTGAGGTGCTCCAGCATGGACAAGCTCGCGGGCGCGCTCCTGGGTCGAGCCCAGCGCCTCGTGTACCTCGACGACGCGGGCCAGCGGGCTGCGCAGACGCTGGATGGTCGTCGGAGAGAGCACTTTCATACCAAATCCGGGTAATTGCCAACGACACGACGCAGACCGACATTGCGCACGTGATTCCGCCTCCTCGCAGTAGTGGATTCCCGCTTGCGCGGGAATGACCCGTGGGATGGCCTCAGCCGCTCCGCATATCGAACACGACCCAGTTAATATGAACTCCGTATCACTCGAATCCCAGCTCTTCCAGTGTCGTCATCTCCGCGAGCGTCCTGGCCGCTGCCTGCACGAGCGGCACGGCGAGCAGGCCTCCCGTCCCTTCACCGAGTCGCAGGTCAAGACCCAGAAGCGGTTCCAGTTCAAGATACTCCAGCACGATTCGAGACCCCGGCTCGGCGGAGCGGTGGCCAGCGATGACATATTCTGCCGAATGCGACGCGAGGGCGCGGGCTACGAGCGCCGCGGAGTTGGAGACTACACCGTCGAGAACGACAGGCACGCCGTAGACGGCTCCGGCCAGGATCACACCGACGATAGCAGCGTGCTCCAATCCTCCTATCGCCGCCAGAACCCCGAGAGGGTCTTCGGTGTCAGGCGCGTGTAGCTCTAACGCCTCTTCGACGACGTTAACCTTGACCTTCAGGGTCTCGTCGTCGATGCCAGTGCCGCGGCCCGTTGTCTCCTTGGGCGGGCTACCTGTGAAGGCGGAGATCAGACAGGCTGCCGGCGTGGTGTTGCCTATGCCCATGTCCCCCGTAACCAGGAGGTCCACCCCACCGCTCTCGACGAGTTCCTCCGCTACTCCTGCCCCCGCCATCACAGCCCGCGCGGCCTCCTCACGACTCATCGCAGGCCCGCGACTCAGGTCATCGGTCCCGCGCCGCACCTTTGCGGCCCGTAGCAGCGGGTGCCGCTCTAGCTCGCTGGCGACCCCTACGTCGAGAACGCTCACCCTCGCCCCCACCGTCTTCGCGATGGCGTTCACCGCAGCCCCTCCTGTGCAGAAGTTACTCACCATCGCCGCCGTCACCGCCTGCGGCCACGGCGAGACGCCGCGTTCGAGGACGCCGTGGTCCCCGGCACAGACAATCACGGCAGGACTCTCAGGGACGGGGGGCTGGAACCCGCCTGCCATCCCCGCGAGCCGCGCACCAAGCTCCTCCAGCCGTCCCAGGCTAAAGGGCGGTTTGGCGAGCCCGAGGTGTCGTCTTCGCGCTTCTTCGGCAGCGACCCTGTCGAACGGCGGTATCTCCGCCGCGAGATCGCTTACCCGGTCTTCGAGGGCCACGACTAGTGATGGTGGCCGCGCAGGTGGTGCCCCGGCTCGTCAGGGTGGTTGTGGGGCGTGGCAGGGGCGCCGACCTTCTCTTCGAAACCAGGCAGGGCGACGCGATGGACGCACACGTCGCAGTTCATACGAATGTCTCCTTCCACAGCCTCTGTATAACGCTCGACCACAAGGTCAGCCACCCTCTCGTCCGGCCCGAAGTACCCAGCGTAGCGCACCTCGGCGCCTGGGTGTGCTGCAGCGAATGCTCGGCTCTGCTCTCGGATACGCTCCTCCAGAATGCCGGTAAAGAGGAAGTAGGAGAAGATGACTATGCGCTTCGCGCCGAGCCTGAAGCAGCGATCCAGTCCTTCCGCTACGTCGGGAGGGGTCATGCTGACGTAGGCACTCTCGACGAAGGGATAAGGGCGGCCTTCGTAGAACAGGCGGGCTATCTTGGAGAGGTCCGAGTTGGCGTCGGGGTCTGAGGAGCCACGCCCTACTATCAGGACGGCCGTCTCCTCCTTCTCCGCTTCGGGAACGGCGGCAGAGATCCTCTCGTCCATCAGTTCGAGAAGCTCTGGCCTTATGCCGAGGGCGCGGCCGTAGGCGAAGGTCATCCTGGGGTGGCTCATCTTCTCGCGCACCAGGGTGGCAGGGATGTCGTCCTTGGCGTGGCCCGCGGCCAGGAGCATCAGGGGGACGGCGGCGACGTTTAGCGCCCCGACCTCGGCGAGCCTGTTCACGCACTCGGAGATGGGCGGGCGGGAGAGCTCGATAAAGCCTCCCTCGACCGTTATGGACGGGTTTCTTCGGCGCACGAGACCGACCAGGTCGTGGAACTCTCGTACCCCGCGAGGATCGCGGCTGCCGTGGCCTACGATCAGCAGCGCCGGGGCGTCTCCGTTTTCGTAGTTGCCGTTTCTTCCGACATTCACCGTTTGCCTCAAGTCATTCCTCCTCGTAGTAGATGAGGGCATTCAGAGCCGCTGCTGCGACCGCGGAACCGCCTTTCGGTCCCCGATTCGCGACGGCAGGCAGGCCGCTGGCTACGAGCGCGGCTTTTGATTCGGCGGCCCCGACGAAGCCGACGGGAAGCCCAATCACGAGCGAGGGAGCAACGTCGAGACCGAGCAGCTCGAAGAGTGCCGTCGGCGCGTTCCCGCCTACCCAGACGGCCCCTGCACCAATCTCTTCTGCGGCGAGCCTGAAGCCTGCCGCAGATCGCGTGATGCCGAATCGTTCGGATAACTCGCGGACGCGGGGGTCGGAGACGAAGCACAGCGTCTGGCGGCCCGTGATCCCGGCCGCAACCATCCCCACGTCGGTAACGATGGGCTCGCCTCGCCGCAGGGCTGAGATCCCATTCTCCAGAGCCCCTTCGTCGAGGAAGAGGCTCTCGGCGTAGTCTGGGTCCGCCGAGGCGTGGATGATTCGTTCCGTGACGGCGCGGGAGAGCGGCCCGAGGTGAGTGAGGTCGACCATCCCGCGCAGGATGCGATAGCTCTCCTTCTCTATGGAATGGACGCGCCTCATTCGTCCTCCAGCAGCACCTCGACGCAAGCCGAGACAGGGCAGACCTCGGCGCACTCAGCGCATCCCGAACAGCGATCTTCTAGAACGAGGAGAGGCGCGCCGTAGCCCCTGGGAGCCGGGTGGATCGCCTTCTCCGGGCAGGTCTTTATGCAGGCGCCACAGCCGGCGCAGGCGTCCGTAACAGCGAAGACCGCCTTCACGACAGGTATCCCCTCGGGGTAACCATGCGGCCTGCCACGACCCTGGTCTGCGAGCTTCCGACGATAACGGTCGTCAGCATGTCCACATCTTCCGGTCGCAGAGAAGCGAGGTCGGTGAGGATAACCTGCTGCGCCGGGCGGTAGGCGTCTCTTACTATGCCGACGGGCGTGTCCGGGGGACGGTGTCCGAGCAGGATCTCCTTCACCTTCCCAAGTTGCCAGTCGCGGCCTTTCGAGCGCGGATTGTAGAGGGAGACCACGAAGTCACCTTCGGCAGCAGCCATGATTCTGGATTGGATCACCGCCCACGGCGTCAGCAGATCGGAGAGGCTGACCGAACAATGGTCGTGCCCGAGCGGCGAGCCGAGCAAGGACGCCGCCGCCTGCGCGGCCGTAACCCCAGGGACCACCACAACATCCACGTCTTCGCCCGCGAGCTCCAGCACCGGCGACGCCATCGCGTATACACCCACGTCACCGCTCGACACCAGCGTCGCGCTGCCGCCCGCGCGGGCCTCGGCAAGTGCGAGCTCAGCCCGCTCCACTTCGTTGCCGAGCGGAGGCGTGAGGACCTTCGTCCCAGGTCGCAGCAGATGCCTGATGCGGTCGACGTACTGGTCGAGTCCGACGACTTGCTCCGAGGCAGCGAGCGCCTCACGGGCGAGCGGGGGAACGAGGGCATCCTCACCAGGCCCCAGGCTCACCAGCGCGAGCCTTCCACGTACCGGCAACCGCCCGATGGCCACCGTTGCGTTCGCGGACTTCCGCTTCTCCATTACCAGCTCCGCACCCGAGGAGATCACCGCAGCCTCGGCGACGCTCGGCGTCCCGACCGCCTCTCGTACTACCTCCGACGGGTTGGGCGCTTCCACCGCACGAAGCGCTTCTGCTGGGTGGAAGTGGATGGGAACGTCCAGCTTCTCCGCTGCTTCGAGCAATCCCGCCTCGTCGCGCTTCACATCGATGCTCGCGAGGGCAGCGACGCTCTTTTCTGCCAATCCAGCTTCCGCCAATGAGCGGCTGAGCAGGTCGAGAATCTCGTCAGCACCCACGCCCCTGCTGCAACCGACGCCGGCGACGAGCGAGGGTGGACGGTAGACCACGACGGGATGCGGTGTCTCCGCGAGCCGGTCGGAGATTAGGATCAGGGGCGCCTCCCATTTGTCCGTAGGGACGATGTTTTCGGGTAGCGGTCCGAGCGGCCAGCGCGCGTCTGTGACGAAGTTGATCTTTTGGCCGGAGACGAGCGCGGATCCGACCGCTGCGAGATCAGAATCTTCCTCCAAACGAAGACCGAGCTTCTCGCCGAGAGAGTCGAGGGCGGGGAAACCGACAGAGTCGCTTGCGGTGGTGATCACCGGCGTGCCGCCCAGGATATCAGCGACCCGCGCGGCAAGGGCGTTGGCCCCGCCTTGGTGACCGCCGCAGAGGGCGACGGCGAAGTTGCCGGCGTCGTCGACGGTGACCACGCCGGGATCTCGATGCTTGCCTTCGAGCAGGGGAGAAACGAGGCGGACAGCGGCACCGGTGGCGAGGAAGAGCACGATACCATCACACTCGTTCCAGGCCCGGGGGAGATCTACTCTCGCCTTTCCCTCATAGAGGCGTGCATCGGGCCAGGCGCCGGCGAGGTGTCTGGCGTTACGGCGGCCGTTCGCGGTGGCGGCCACGAGCCCGATCAAGGCCGGCTCCCCGAGACGACGAATACGGATCTCTCGGCGGCCAGGCGGTGCAGATCACCGACGCCTTTCATGGTGGACGTCTGCAGAAAGGTGGTCTCTACCTCGAAGCCGCAATCTTCGAGAAGCTTTGCGGCAGGGACGACCCGTTCGAGGGTGACTAGCGCCAACACGACCGTCCTGCGCGCCCTGACGGCGGAGAGCTTGACGATCTCCTCGAAGGCGCCGCCGGTCCCGCCGACGAAGACGGCGTCGGGTTCTGGCAGGTCGTGCAGGGCCACCGGGGCCGTGCCTTCAACGAGCTGTACGTGGGCTTTGTGGCGCCCGGCGTTGCGGCGGATACGGGCGCAGCTCTCCGGGTCGCGTTCGATGGCGATGGCGGCGGCACCGAGACGGGCACACTCGATGGCCACAGAGCCGCTACCGGCCCCGATGTCCCAGATCAGGTCCCCCTGTCGAGGACCGAGACGCGAGAGTACGAAGGCGCGGGTCGCTGACTTCGTGATCATGCCAGACCGGTGCTCGAACTCTTCTTCGGGAAGCGCCCACCGCCCCCGACCCTGCGTGCCAGATGAGATCCAACCTCTGGTCCCCGGCATCCTCTCTTCGTCCAGAACCAGCACCACGTTAGGGTCTTCCCACTGCATACCAGCGACAGTCACTGCGTCGCCGTGAAAGACTCGCTCGCCCGGCTCGCCGAGCTTCTCGGCAACAACAAAGGTACGCTCCATCCTGTCCAGCGGCTCCGCGAGTTCGGCTGGTCCGAAGTCGGGGGAGGTTAGGACGGCGACCTTGGGGTGGGCGCGGCAGACGTTGACGGCGCGGCGGGGGTCGCGGCCGTGGGCGCTGACCGTGACCGCGTCGTCCCACGAGAGCCCGGCGCGGGCGAACGCCAGCGCGACCGAGGAGAGGCCTGGCAAGACACGCAGGTTCTCCCTCCCTAACCGCGCGCCGAGAAGGCGCACGATGCCGAAGAAACCCGGGTCCCCCGACGCGAGCACTACCACGGGACCTTCAGTATCTTCGATCCGAGCGAGCGCCTCGGAGAGGTCACCCTCGAAAACCACGGCGCGCCCACGCTCCACACCGAGCATCTCCAGGTGCCGCCCGCCGCCGGCGACGAGATCTGCATCCCGCAGCAACCGTTCGATCTCCTCATCGAGCGGCCTTCCATCGAGGCCGACAACGGTTATGCGCTCCTGGCTCACGCGGAGCCCTTCGCCGTCAGCGCCAGGGCGCCGGGACTGGCTCCGGCAGGTTCGAGGGTGTCAAAGTCGACGAGGACGACGTGAACCTCGAGTTTACGTTCAGCGTACTCGGCGAGGTTCTCCGCGGCCCGTTTGCAGAGGAGGTCAGCGGCGCGCTCGAGGCGCGCCGACCGCCAGAGTTCGTATGCGTGACGGGCTGTATTGGCGCCCTTGACCTCTTCGACCACCGCGGTAGAGCCACCCGCTTCTATAGTTATCTCTGCCAGCAGATCGTTGTCCACTTTCGAGCGGGTCCAGTGAGTCATCATGACCCCGGCGGCGAGCTTGGAAATCTTACCCGCCATCCCGACGAAAAAGCAACGCTCCAGCCCATTCTCCACGGCCTTCTTTATAGCCTGCCCTGTAAAGTCCCCGACCTCTATGAAGTTTACCTCTTCGAGGTTGGGTAGGAGGCGCATTGCGGCCTTCTCGGTGAGGCCTCCGGTCGAGAGGACGAACGTCTTGTGGCCCTGCGCTCCCATGACGTTGACGGCCTGAACGACGCTGGCGGCCCAGGCGGCCGTCGAGAAGGGACGAACGATGCCCGTGGTACCGAGGATGGAGATGCCGCCGACGATCCCGAGGCGGGCGTTGGTCGTCTTCTCGGCCATCTTTTCGCCGTCAGGGACGCTTATGACGACGCGGACGCCGATCTCGTCAGGGTCGAGGACTTCCTCTACGGAGTAGGAGATCATACGCCGCGGCACGGCGTTTATAGCCGGCCCTCCGACAGGGAGCCCGAGCCCCGGTCTTGTGACGAGGCCGACGCCATCGCCCCGGTCCAGTTCGAGCCCCTGATGTTCCCGCCACGAGACGCGGGCGGTGAGATGGGCGCCGTCGGTGACGTCGGGGTCGTCGCCGGCGTCCTTGATGACGACGGCCTCGGCCCATGAATCTCCCAGATCACACCGCTCCACATCGAACTCGACGCGTCGCTCCAGGCCTTTACCTGGCAGCTTTACGTCGACGCTGGCCTGCGACTCGCCGCTCACCAGCGCGCGGGCCGCGGCCTTGGCTGCGGCGGCGGCGCAGGTGCCGGT
>JBPCIR010000087.1:0-7709 GCA_051006095.1 Rubrobacter sp.
TGCGCCTGTAGATCCACGTTGTCTGCCACGTCTCGCTCCTAACGGTCTAGAAGAGTTGGTTCTCGCCCATGAAGACCTCGCTCACCGACTCGTCCGTGAAGACGTTTTTGATGGTGCTCGCGAGGATCGGTGCGATATTGAGCGTTTGTATCTTAGACCGCGGCTCATCCTCCTTCAAGGGCAGCGTGTTCGTAACGACGACCTCCTTGAGGGGGGAGTCTTCGATCTTCTGGTAGGCGTCCCCCGAGAACTCGCCGTGCGTGGCTGCAGCGCTGACCTCGACCGCTCCTTCGTCCACGAGGCGCTTCGCGGCATTGACCAGTGTCCCGCCCGTAGCGATTACGTCGTCGATCATGACGACCCGCTTGCCATCTACGTTCCCGATGACGTGCGTCACCTCGGAGTATCCAGGCCTGTCGCGCATCTTGTTCACTATGGCCCAGGGGAGCCTGAGGTGTCCGGCGAGCTGCTTGGCGACCTTGACCTCGCCCGTGTCGGGGGCGACCACGACGGCGTCCTCGGCATCCTGGAAACCCTGGCCCACGAAATAGTCGACGAACGTGTGCATCGCCGTCAGGTGATCCACGGGGAAAGTGAAGTAGCCCTCGATCTGGCCGGAGTGAAGATCCATCGTCATCACCCGCTCAGCCCCTGCGGCCTGGATCATGTTCGCTACCAGCCGCGCGGTTATGGGCTCGCGCGGTTTGGTCTTCCTGTCCTGGCGCGAGTAAGCGTACCAGGGGATGACGGCCACTATCCTCTTGGCAGAGGCCCTTTTTGCGGCGTCTATCATGATGAGAAGCTGCATCAGGTTCTCGTTGACGGGGTCGCACAACGACTGGACGATGAACATGTCAGCTCCCCTGACACTCTCCAGATACCTGGCGTACAGCTCGCCGTTGGCAAACTCCATCAACTCGACCCCACTCAGCTCCACGTCGAGCCGCTCGGCGATACGCTCGGATAGCTCGGGATAGCCCTGGCCGCTGACTATCATCAGCCGCTTCTCCGTGGTCTGCGTCAGAGCGCCGTTCTGCATCATCGTCGCGCTAGCCCTCCGTCCCGTTCTCTGCCGACTCCTCTCGCGCCGCCTGCTTCCTACGCCGCTGGGGAGACTCCCGGATCGCACGCGCCGGGGCCCCCACTGCTAGTTTGCCCGCTGGCACGTCTTTGTTAACCACCGACCCAGCCCCCGTGTAGGCGTCCTCGCCGACCGTGACAGGCGCGATGAGGTTCGTGTTCACCCCTGTGTGGGCACCGTCTTTCACCATGGTACGGTACTTCTTCTCGCCGTCGTAGTTCGCCGTTATGGTCCCTGCCCCGAGGTTCGCGTCGGCTCCGATCTCCGCGTCCCCCACGTACGAGAGGTGAGGGACCTTGCTCCCAGCCCCTACCCGCGAGTTCTTGATCTCGCAGTAGGCCCCGACCTTGGCCCCTGGTTCGAGTACCGTCCCTGGCCTCAGGAACGAGTAGGGACCGACGCTCACCCTGTCGCCGATCTCGGCCCCGCGTCCGACCGAGTGTTCGACGAGGGCGCCGTCACCGACAAGCGTGTCCTGGAGGTCGGTGCAGGGACCGATCACACAGTCCGATCCGATCCTCGTCTCCCCGCGCAGGAAGGTTCCTGGCAGTATCACGGTGTCGTGTTCGATCTCGACCGTAGCCTCTATGTGCGTCGAAGCCGGGTCCCTCACCGTCACCCCGTCCCTCATGTGGGCGTCGAGGATGCGGCGCCTTAGGATCTCCTCGGCCCGCGCGAGCTGCGCTCGGTCGTTGACGAGGTTAGCCTCCTCGGGGTTCTTGAGCTTGTAGGTGACAGCCCGGCTGCGCCGCCCGATCGTCTCGAGCACGTCCGTCAGATACAGCTCACCGCTCTTGTTCTCCGAGGTGAGGCCCCCGATCGCACCTCTTATCTCAGAGAGCCTGAAGGCGTAGAGACCAAGGTTGACGAGCCTGACCTGGCGCTCGGACTCTATCGCGTCCCTCTCCTCGACGATCCTGACCACCCCTGCGTCCTCGACCACCCTCCCGAGGCCGCTCGGGTCGTCGAGTTCGGCCACGAGGACCGTAGCCCCGACGCCCGCAGAGCTGTGCCGCTCGACCAGCTCCCCGAGGGTCCTGTCAGAGATAAGGGGCCCGTCGCCGTTGACCACCAGAAGGATGCCTTCATCTTCCCCTTCGAGGGCGGCCAGGGCGACGCGCACGGCGTCCCCGGTCCCGTGCTGCTCCTCCTGCAGAACGGGTTTCGCGTCCTCGGGCAGCACAGCCTCGACAAGCTCGGCCTGATGGCCGACAACGACGAATAGCCCCTCGGGGACGAGGGGCCTCGTGGCGTCGATCACGTAGTTGACCATCGGGACACCGCACAGGGTGTGAAGGACCTTCGCGCGGTTCGACTTCATCCTGGTGCCCTTGCCGGCCGCCAGGATCACGGCGAAGATCGGCGAACTCTCAGACATGTACCCGCACCACTCCTATCGTTCGTCTGGCCGGCGGTCCTCGGCTGGGGCGGCAGGATTCGAACCTGCGATCCCGGGACCAAAACCCGGTGCCTTGCCACTTGGCCACGCCCCAGTACAGGCTCGTGCCGATTATACCGGAGCGCCTTTTCGCCGTCAGGAAAAGGGTCGATCCCTAATTGCCATACGCTGGGACCAAATCTGGACCGAACTCCTGCAAGTATAATAGCTTCGAATAGACGGTCCCGTATGGAGTAAAGGGTAATGGAGCGCAACGAACTGCTGAAGAGGATCTCTATAGATCCCAACGTCTGCTTCGGCAAACCTTGCATCAGGGGACATCGGATCTGGGTGTCCCTGATCCTGGATCTGCTCGCATCGGGCATGACGGTGGAACAGGTACTCGAACAGTACCCACAGCTTTCCCGCGAGGACGTCCTGGCTTGTGTGGCCTATGGGGCCGAAATGAGCCGTGAAAGGTTCGTCGAGGTTCCACTCGAGCGCCCCGCTTGAGGTGAGATCGAAGCGTCCGGCTCAGACAATCTCCACCCCGCGGGACACCGGCTCGTAAACGCCGATGATAGGCGCATCGACCGTACCTTTCGCGCGCTCAGCAGGCCCTTCGTCGTCGAAGATCCCGTAGACCGCCGTCCCGCTCCCGCTCATCGAAGCCCCGAGCGCCCCGGATGCTTCTAGTGTCCGCTCCAGCTCCGCCACCTCGGGGACGAGATCCCTGGTCACGGGCGCCAGGTCGTTGCCTACGGCCGAGGCGAGGGCCGGGACGTTTCCCGAACGCAACGCCGAGACGACGGGCTCGACAGAGCGTATGCTCTCCGTTTCCGCGCTGTCGTAGGCACGGTAGATACTTGCCGTATCCGCGCTCCTTAGTGGCTTGGCAATGACGAGATGATGGGCTTGTGGCGCGGGTAGCGGCGTCAGGATCTCCCCGACGCCTTCGCCAAGGGCCGTCCCCCCCGAGATACAGAAAGGCACGTCGGCCCCGATCCCGCCTCCGATCTCACGTAGCTCCTCTACCCGCAGCCCGAGACCGAAGATCTCGTTCAGCCCGACGAGGACGGCGGCCGCATCGGCCGAGCCGCCACCGAGTCCGGCCCCGGCTGGAATACGTTTGTGCAACGCAACCTCTACAGGAAGCTCAACGCCAGCCAGCCTTTGCAGCAGTCTCCAGGCCAGGTAGACCGTATTCTGCTCGGGCGGCCCGATCTCCGCCTCCTCAGGCTCGAAAGAGAGCCCGAATCCTCGGGCGGCGTGCCACAGTACCACCTCATCAGCGAGCGAGATGCTCTGCATAACGGTACTGACCTCGTGGTACCCGTCCGCCCGAAGCCCGAGAACATCTAGCGCGTAGTTGACCTTGGCGAACGCCCTGAACCTGACCTCCCGCATCACAGCGCCCAGGATAGCGCCACATACAAGGCCGTGAAGTCTTCCGGCGCCAGCTCCTCGGCCCTCGCGTTCGGCCCGTACCCAAGGGACTCGAGGACTCGTGGAGCCCCTACGCGGGCTGGCTCGGGCAGGTTGTTGATGAGTCGTTTGCGGCGGCTTCTGAACGCGCCGAGAACGAGGCGCTTTATCCCTCTGTAGTCATCCGGCGGTTCACTTCGCACCATCTCGACGACCGCGGAGTGTACCCTGGGCGGCGGATCGAACACCGTCGGCGGGACTTTGTGTAGGATCCTGACGCGCGCCAGGAGTTGCGCTAGCACAGCGTATGCCGCGTAGTCCTTGGAACCGCGCTCCGCAGCCATCCTGCGCGCCACCTCGAGCTGCACCATGAACCGCAATGTCCGTAACGTCTCCACTTCCTCTAGCAGCCTCAGGACAAGCGGTGAGGCGATGTTGTAAGGAAGGTTGGCGGCGAGCCTGTTCGGCGCGGGATCGAGTCCGGAGTAATCGAAGCGGAGGGCATCGCCCTCGTGAATGCGTACGTTGTCCCTGTCGCCTACTGCCGCACGCAAGCTCGGGAGCACGTCGGGGTCCAGTTCCACGGCGTGTATCAGACCGGCTCTCTCGGCGAGGAAAGCCGTCAGGAATCCCCTTCCTGGGCCGATCTCCAGGACCACGTCATCCTCCGTTACGCCCGAGGCCACTATCCTGGCGGTGTTCGGGTCCTTCAGGAAATGCTGTCCGAAGCGTTTTTTCGGCGGTCCTTGGTCGGACAACGAATCCTACACCTCTAGCGGCAACCCGAAGAGGTTGCGGGCGTTACGGGTGGTGAGGGTGGCGAGTTCCTCATCTTCCATCCCGAGCCTCTCGGCGACGAATCCGGCCGTGTGGACGACGTTTTCGGGCACGTTCTTCTCGCCGCGCACGGGCTGGGGGCTCAGGCAAGGGGCGTCTGTCTCCACGAGCATACGTTCCTCGTCTATCAGGCGGAGCACCCTGGCCGTCTCGCTGCCTTTGTACGTGACGTTGCCTGCGAGGCCGACGTAGTAACCGCGTTCCGTCGCCTCCCTGACCTCGCGGTCGCCGCCCTCGAAGCAGTGGAGGACGATAGGAACCCTGGCGCTCCCGAGACAGGCCATCGTGTCGGCGAAGGCTTCGCGCGAGTGGATCACGAGCGGCAGGCGCGTATCGTTGGCAAGTGAGATAACATCCTCGAACAACGCCCGCTGCACCTCCCCAGACCACTCCGAGCGGTAATAGTCGAGCCCGACCTCACCAAGGGCCACTATCCCCGGCGACTCCGAGAGCTCGGCCAGTGCCTCCAGGTCAGCCGCCGTATACGTACCGGCGTTGTGGGGATGTATCCCTGCTGTCGAGTAGACGTTGGGCAATACCGCAGCAAGCTCGGCGCCTCTCTGCGAATCCTCGATGTCGGTCCCGACGTTCACCACGGCCACGACCCCAGCCTCGGCGGCACCCTTTACCGCCTCCTCCGGCGAGACCTCCAGCCGCAACAGGTGCGTGTGCGAGTCAACGAGCATGGCGCCCATCCCCTCTTCCCCAGAGACATCAGCGAGGGGCATTATAAAGGCATCAGGCATCAGGTGTGGTGATGAGATCTATCCTGATGTAGAAGACCTCCTTCAGCCCTCTACAAGTCGCTCGTAGATCTCACCGCGACGATGACCCGACTCGCGGGCCGCCCTCGCGGCAGCCCGCGAAGGACTCTCCCCTTCTGTCACGTAGTCCCGCGCCCGCCGGACTACGTCATCTATGCTCTCTTCCACCTTCTGCGTTCCGCCGCGGACTACGAGCACGATCTCGCCCTTTACCCCTCCAGAAAAGTGCCAGGCCGCCTCCTCCGCCGTCCCTCTGAAGACCTCCTCGTGGAGCTTGGTAAGCTCCCTGCACACGGCGACCGGGGTACTGGTAGGGAGATCGTTCAGCGTCTTCCGGAGCCGGTGCGGGGACTCGAAGAGCACGAAGGTAGACGGTTCGCTAGCTACGCGCTCCAATAGCTGCGTGCGTCCCTTTCCCTTGCGCGGCGGGAAGCCGGTAAAGACGACCGTGTCCGCGGGCAGTCCCGACGCAACGAGGGCCGTAGTGAGGGCCGATGGTCCTGGGAGGGCTTCTACCTCGACGCCTGCATCGATGCAGGCGCGCACGAGCCTGTAGCCAGGGTCGGAGACGAGCGGGGTACCGGCGTCGGTAACGAGGGCTACGCGCTCTGCCTTCGCCCGTTCGACGAGCTCGGGGGTGAGGCGTTCCTCATTGTGTTCGTGGTAGGCGATCAGGTCCTTCTTTATCTCGTAGTGGGCGAGCAGTCGTCCTGTGCGCCTGGTGTCCTCGCAAGCAACGAGGTCGGCCTCGCGCAAATGCCTGAGGGCGCGGAGGGTGATGTCCTCCAGGTTGCCTATCGGGGTTGGGACAACTGTGAGGGTCATCCCTCAGCCGCCAAGCAGGTACTCCCCGGAGGATGCGTCCCGGGCGAGCGCTGCGGCGCCGAGGACGCCGGACTTGGGACCGAGGGTGGCGACTTTGACGTCGGCCAGGTCGCGTGAAGGGGGCCTGGCGCGGAGAATGACTTCCCTTCGGGCCGCCTCGAGTACGAGATCCCCGGCCTCCATGACGCCACCGCCGACGGCGACCACCTCGGGGTTGAAGATATTTATGAACCCGGCGAGGCCGACGCCGAGCCATCTCCCTGCCTCGTCGAGTACCAAGAGCGCCACCTCGTCCCCTTCGCGGGCGAGTTCTGTGACGTCCTCGCCGAGTATCTGGCGCCTGGTGGCCAGGCGTCCGAGCGCCGAGTCGGGGTGTTCGACCGCGAGCTCGCGGGCGCGGCGTCCTATGGCTGTGCCCGAGGCTAGGGCTTCCAGGCAGCCGTGGTTGCCACAGGCGCAGCGGGGCCCTGTGGCCTGGATCGTTACGTGCCCGAGTTCGCCGCCCGAGCCCTGCGCGCCGCGCATCAGGATGCCGTGCGTGATGATGCCGCCCCCGATCCCTGTTCCGAGCGTGACGAAGACCAGGTGATCGGCCTCGCTGCCGACCCCGAACCGGAACTCACCCCACGCAGCGGCGTTGCCGTCGTTCTCTATCGTGAGTGGCACCCCGATCTTCGGCTCGAGCTCGTCCTTCAACGGGATGCCCTCGACCGCGCGCAGGTTCGGGGAGAAGACGACCTTGTTCTCCTGGGCCAGGATCAGACCAGGCACGGCGAGGCACACCCCTCCGACCTCGGGGCCGTCCCCGACCTCAGAGATCGCCCTGGCGATGGTTTCGACCAGGATTCCTGGCGAGTGTGGCGTGGGGTAGCGGACCTCGTCCAGGATCTTGCCCTCGGGGGTGACGACCCCGGCGGCGATCTTGGTGCCCCCGACGTCGACGCCGACGGCGTTCACCAGCCTGCTTTCCAGTCCACTATCTCGAGCTCGGCCTGCCCGGAGTACCGGCTGCGGGCGACCGTGTACGCAGCATCGAATGGCCCGGAGGGCAACTCCTCAGGCTCGCCTGCCATCTTCGCCTTGATCCCGCCTCCGAGGTCGAGGAGGTTCATGCCCTCCCAGATCTTGCGCGAGCCGGTGATCCTGAGGCCCTCCGTACTGAAGATCGGGCGGTAGTTTCCGCTACCGAAAGGGGCTAGCTTCTCGTGCCAGTCGAGCAGGCCGTTGGAGACGCTAGCGAGCGGTATCTCGGCGTCTACCTCTATGGCGGGGACGAAGATCTCCGGCTTCTCGATGCTCTGAGCCCTGACGGCCTCGTTGACGCCTGCGACAAAAGCGTCGAAGTTGCCAGGGTTCACGGAGAGGCCTGCGGCCCTGCGGTGGCCGCCCCACTCCCCCA
>JBPCIR010000088.1:0-16555 GCA_051006095.1 Rubrobacter sp.
TCGAACTGACGGCGGACCTTATCCATCGGCACGGCCTCGACGGCCCCTGACTGGCTGTAGCCCGCGTTGTTGACGAGCACGCCGACGGCCCCCTCCCGCCGCTCGACCTCTTCGACGGCCGAGATCATCGAGTCCTCATCGGTCACGTCGAGGGGCAGGAGTTCGCAACCACGCCTTTCGAGCGGGGCTATCTTCTCGACGTCGCGGGCTGTGGCGTAGACTTTCCAGCCCGCGTCAGCGAGGCGTCCGGCGGTGGCCCACCCGATACCTGAGGAACAGCCGGTTACGAGAACTGCTTTCGAGACGTTCATCCCTCTACCCTTCTACTACGGTCAGCGTGATCCTGCTCGGTCGCCCCGCGTCGTGGAAGATGGTCTGGCTGGCTACTTCGGTGCGCGAGGTCTCTAGTGCGCTCTCGCCGGTGTTGAGGTTGCGCTCCCAGCGGGGATGGGAGCTCGATGTGATCTCCACCCGCATCCTGTGCCCTGGGAGGAACGTGATGCCCGTAGCCCACAGGTCAATGACGTACTCGTAAACTCCACCGGGCTCGATCGGCGAGGGCGCCACGGGCCTCACCACGCCTGGCGCGGGGTAGCTCTTCCTGGCGCTCGCCCGCAGGATGCCGTCAGCGACGCAGATCGCCCGCCCGTCAGGGTAGACGTCGACGAGCCGAGCCACGAAGTCCGTATCAGGGGCGGAGGAGGCTGCGAAGAGCGTGACGTAGACGGAACCGAGGACCGTAAGAGGACTCCCAAGAGTCGAGCTCGTGTAGACGAGCACGTCTGGCCGGCTCTCTATGGGCCGCTGATCCCTCGGCCCCGAGCCGTGAATGGCTGCCATGAGTACTGCACCACCCAACGTAGGGACGGGGTCCTCGGAATCGTACTCATAGCGCGCAGGCTCGTCCCCTGCTCCACCCGGTTCGCGGCGCAGCGAGCCGCCGGAGATCAAGTGCCAGGCCTCCTCACGTGACCCCGGAGGCGGCCACTCCTCGTAGCCGCGCCAGCGGTTCTCGCCCATGACGAAAACCTTTACCGGGGGCGTACCTTCCAGGGCACTCTCGTCTCCTTTCAGGGTGGCGTCGAACCAGTGGAGGTGGGCGGCTGTCAGGTCGCCCCTGTAGTCGAGGAACATGGCTGAGCTCCCGATGCCGAAGTCTAGCTCCCCGAAGGTGCTGCCGAAGTCCCCGTGCGTCCACGGGCCGACCATCAGGTTTGGCGGACGCATCCCCGCCTCGCTAGAGCGTTCTTTCATCGCCTCGTACTGGCGGAGCGTCTCCCCTATAAAGCAGTCGTACCAGCCGCCGATGTGGAAGGTCGGCGTGTCTACGTCCTCGTACTTGCCCTCGATATTTAGGTACTCCCAGCCCTCGTGGTCAATTCCGCGCCCGAAGCCACCCTCCACAAAGGGGGCCAGCTCGTCCGGGTTCGGGAGGTCCGTGAGCGGCAGCACGTCGTAGCCGCCGCCGGCGAGGAGAGTGTCTATGGTCCGGATCACCTCGGGGAGCTTCTCCCCGATGGTCTCGCGGTCGCCGGCGTATTTGCGGAAGAGGAGGTCGAGGGTTAGCGCCGTCTGCGCCCAGTATTGCATCAGGCCAAGCTCCTGCACGCCGCCGCGCATCTGGACGCCGTTCAGGTGGTTACCCCAGGTAAGGCCGGGGACCATGCTCTTCAGCGAGGGCGGCCGCATGACGGCGGCGTGCCACTGGGTCTTGCCAAAGTACGAGAGGCCGTACATGCCGACCGACCCGTCGGAGCCGGGAAGCTTGGCAGCCCACTCGACGGTGTCGTAACCGTCCTCGTACTCAGCGACGAAGGGGACGAACTCTCCTTCAGAACGGTAACGTCCGCGCACGTCCTGCACGACGACGATGTAGCCGGCCTCCGCGGCCCTTACAGGGTCGAGGACCAGGCCGTCCGAAGAGAGATCCTTGCCGTAGGGGAGGCGCGTCAGGAGAACCGGGTACCCATCGCCATCAGAGGGCCTGTAGACGTTGGACATCAAGGTCGTGCCGTCCCGCATCCGCGCGGGAACGCCCCTCTGGATCAGCACCCCCAATGTTCCGCCCATAACACCCCTCCACCGTCGAACTCGGTCCCGCCTTGAGTCTACCCGAACCCCAGGCCTCAGACATTGCACAACATACCTCCCCTGATATTTGACCGATCATTCCAATACATTTACATTAGCGAGCATGAGATTAGAGTGACGTGCAGGTCATCGACCTGCCGCAAAGTGAGAATTCGGCTATGAGCGAGAACAAAGAGCTGACAAGCTGAAGTGCTGAAACGCTGACCAGCTTTTTCAACGAGGAGGTAGGCGTTTGGTAGCTGAGGAGTCGGGGTGGTGGAGGTCTCCGGCATTCGTCGTGGGATGCGGGTGTTTGATCGCTTTGATCACCTACGGCTTGAGAACGAGCTTCGGCCTGTTTGCGGCGCCGATTGGCGAGGGACGCGACTGGTCGCCGGAGGTCTTCGCCCTCGCCATAGCGATACAGAACCTCGTCTGGGGCATAGGACAACCGTTCGCAGGGGCCGTGGCCGACCGCTATGGCTCGGCCCGCATACTCGCCGCCGGTGGCGTGGTCTACGCTGCGGGCGTCGCACTCATGGCCGTAAGCCCGACGCCGCTAGCCTTCAACCTCACGGCCGGCGTGCTCGTTGGCCTGGGGCTCTCGGGTGCCTCGTTCACCATCGTCATCGCTGCGTTGGGGCGGCTTGTTCCCGCTGAAAGGAGCTCGCAGGCCATGGGTCTCGCGACCGCCGCGGGTTCGCTCGGGCAGTTCATTTTCGCCCCACTCGGGCAGGCGTTCCTCGCAGATTACGGGTGGCAGGCCGCACTCCTGCTGCTCGCCGGTTCCATGGTGATCGTCCCCGCGCTCGCCGTGGCCCTCAAGGGTGGAGGCAGACAGCAGGATACAAACGAACCGGCGTTGCCAGCCCGCGACGCGGTTCGGCAGGCCTTCGGGCATGGCAGCTACTTACTGCTCGTTGCCGGATTCTTCGTCTGTGGTTTCCACGTGGCGTTCATAACCACGCATTTGCCTGCCCACATCGCCGTCGCCGCCGGGCACACGCACGGGGGGATGGACACAGCGGGGCCTGCCGTGGCGGCGTGGGCGCTGGCGTTCATCGGCTTGTTCAACATCGTGGGGTCATACGGCTCCGGAGTCCTCGGCGCACGCCACAGCAAGCGGCGTCTGCTCGCCGGGATCTACCTCTCGAGGGCCGTCGTAATCGCGCTTTTCATCACCCTGCCTCCGACCCCGACTGTGGTGCTCGTCTTCGCGGCCGCGATGGGAGTTTTGTGGCTTTCGACGGTGCCGCTTACCTCGGGGCTCGTCGCCGTGATGTTCGGGACGAGGAACCTCGCGACGCTTTTCGGGATAGTATTCCTCAGCCACCAGGTCGGGGCGTTCCTCGGAGTCTGGCTCGGTGGCCTCGCCATTGAGCAAACCGGCTCTTTCATGCCGGTGTGGTTGGCCGGCATCGTCCTCGCCGTCGTGGCCGCCGGCCTGCACTGGCCTATCGTCGAGCGTCCCGCGCCGAGCTTCGCGGCCTCGGCGCAGACCGGGAGCTGAGGGGGTGCCCAGGACCAAGGATTTCGAGCCTAAGGAGGCGCTCGACGCCGCCGTCAGCGTCGCCATCGGGGTTTTGCGCTGAGGCCGGTGCCGATTCTCAGCGGCTGGCGCGTCTGAGGAGCAGCACGAGAGCGGCTGCGAGCGAGAGCATCAGGGTCGCGGTCACGGCGATGGAGATGGCCTTTACTCCCCGCAGCCTGCGCCGCATCTGTGCCGTGTCGTTCGTGCGGGGGAACGGTTCGTCCGGCTCTTCGACTCCGAGGAACTCGCACAGGGGTCCCCAGCCCGACTTTACATCGTAGACCAGTAGCCTGTTCTCGGGAACGCGCTGCTGGACCTCCGCGTTGTGGCGCTCGAAAACCTCTATGGCGTGGTTCTCGTCCTCGAACCGGCCATCGAAGGTGCCCTGCCAGATGATCTCGTCCGCCAGGTCGATGTTCCCGGGTCCGCGGAGAACCAAGAGGCGGACAAACGTGTAGCCGATGCGGTAGAGGGGGTGGCGGGGAACGATCACGCTCAACTCGTAGATGGTGTTGCGCACGCTCTCGTACCAGCGCTCGGGGTCGCGGACGCTCAGGATCACCTTCGCGTCGGGGTGCCGCTCTATGAGCTCCCCGTAGAAAGTGCAGGCCGGCCAGTCCATGGTCGCTTCGTAGACCCCGAGGACCCCTTCCCAGTCTGCCGGCTCACGCCGCCAGGCGGAGATCCAGAAACCCGTGTGCTCGGGGTGCGCCAAGACCTCGGTCATGTGGTAGCAAGGGTCGAGGCCAAGGGTTTCGAGTGCGACCTTAAGCGACATCGTACCCGTCCGGCCGAAGCCGGCCCCTATGACCTTCACCCTAGCTCTTCGGAGACGTGTAGCCCTCGAACTGCTCGCGCAGCTTCAACTTCTGGAACTTGCCCGTTGCGGTCATCGGGATGGTCTCGACGAACTCGTAGGCGTCGGGCAGCCAGAACCTCGCGAAGTCCTCTTCGAGGTGGACGTGCAGCTCGTCTTCCGTCACGCTCTCGCCTTCCACGAGGACGATGGCGGCCAGAGGCCTCTCGTCCCACTTCTCGTGGGGGATGGCTATTACACAGGCCTGGGAGACGGCGGGGTGGGCCATAAGGGCGTTCTCCAGCTCGACCGAGGAGATCCACTCCCCCCCGCTCTTTATGAGGTCTTTGCTGCGGTCGGTGATCTGGATGAACCCGAAACGGTCTATGGTGACGACGTCCCCCGTCTTGAACCACCCGTCGTCCGTGAACTTGTCATCCCCCTCGGGCGCCTCGTAATACGAACTCGCGACCCAGGGACCGCGGACCTCAAGCTCGCCCATCGTCTCGCCGTCCCAAGGCACGAAGCCCTCGTCGCCGCGGGCGCGTATCTCCACGAACGGCACGGGGTAACCCTGCTTGGCCTTGTAATCGAGCTGCTCCTCCTCGGGGAGCTTCTCCATCTCCGTAGTCAAGTTAGCAACGGTCCCGATGGGGCTCATCTCCGTCATGCCCCAGGCGTGGACGATTTCGATCCCATGCCGCTCCTTGTAGTCTCTTATGACGCCCTTGGGCGCCGCGGACCCCCCGATTACCATCGCGCGCAGCTTCGACAAATCGTACCTCTCGGGCTCGGCGTTGAGTGCCTGCAGGACGGCGAGGAAGACCGTCGGGACGCCCGCGGTCAGGGTTACCTCTTCCTGCTCCAGGTCTTCGAGAACACTCGCAGGGTCAAGGTTCGGACCAGGCATCATCAGCTTGGACCCGACGAGGACGGAGGCGAAGGGCAGGCCCCACGCGTTGACGTGGAACATCGGGACCACGGGCAGCACGCAGTCGGCCTCAGAGAGCGCGAACGTGTTTCCCATCGCCGCCATCATGGAGTGGAGTACCATCGAGCGGTGCGAGTAGAGCGCCCCCTTCGGGCGTCCCGTTGTCCCCGACGTGTAGCACATCGCCGCAGCCTGCTTCTCGTCGAAGTCGGGGTACTCGAAGTCGGCCTCGTCGGCGTCCCCGATCAGGTCCTCGTAGGAAATCATGCCGTCTGGCACATCCCCGCCCTCCGTCACTACCACGGTGTGCTCGACGCCGGTACGCCCACTCACCTTCTCGAAGACAGGCACGAGGCTCTCGTCAACGAGCATAACCCTATCCTCGGCGTGGTTGGCGATGTAGGTGAGGTCGTCCTCGTGCAGTCTGGGGTTGAGGGTATGCAACACCAGCCCCGACGAAGGGACACCGAAGTACGCTTCGAGGTGCTGGTAGGTGTTCCAGCCCAGCGTTCCGACCCGGTCACCAGATTCGAGCCCAAGGTTCCCGAGGGCCACAGCGAGCTTCTTGGTGCGGGAGACGAAGTCGGCGTAGGTGTGTCTGTGGAAGGACTTGTCGGGTCGGCGAGTGACGATCTCACGGTGACCGTAGAGCTGCTCAGCCCGCCGCAAAATGTAGGGCAGGGTTAGTTGGAAGTCCTGGACGAGTCCCTCTATCATGTCGTCTCCTCTATAGTCAGGGTGCAGGTCCCGTCACGCATACGGCCCCGAGCACCTGTACTCCCTCTCCCGAAAGGCGTTGCTGAAGGCGATCTTAGCAGGCAGAATGAAAGGGGGTCAAGACTGGAGCAGGGTGGAAGAGGAACACTTCGAGGTCGTTGCGGTTACGCTCTTCGGGAAGATAGTGGTGGCCCGCTACGCGACGCTGGAGCAGGCAGAGTGGTCGGCCAGAAAGCTGGTCGAGGAGGCAGAACGTAACCCGCGCGGATACGTACAGTACCTGGCGCGGCCAGCGAGAGGCCCGGCCAGGGAACGATAGTGGGCACCTCCGCGGCAGGAGTCTGGGAGCCTGGATCCAGGGCGGTGGGCGAAGCCGGCAATGCTATCGTAGAATTGTGTCGCGGGGCGTCTTGCGGTTTCGCAACAAAGAGGAGGTTGGATGGCTGCTACGGAGTACTTGCAGTTCGCCGGGGCGCTGGTGTTCTTCCTGGGGTTACTGATAGGGTCTTACTGGTTCGTCTACGTGCCCAACCGGGGCGAGGGAAAGAGCGACGATGAAGGCTGAGGCCAGTGAGTATGGCCTTCCAGGGAGTGTGAGGTAGTTTGCAGGTTTCGGCCAAGACCGACTACGCGCTCAGGGCGGCCTCCGAGCTGGCCCTGGCCGCGACCGAGGACGCTGGCCCCATAAAGGGGGATTGGATCTCGGAGACCCAGGGCATCCCGAAGAAGTTTATGGAGAACATACTCCACGACCTGAAACGCTCAGGGATAGTCCGTACCAGGCGTGGCGCCTCCGGCGGCTACTGGCTCGCGCTGCCAGCGGAGGAGATCTCGCTCGCCGCCATCATCCGCGCCGTCGAAGGACCCCTCGCGAACGTCAGGGGTGAGTGGCCCGAGGCGGTCGAATACCAGGGCGCGGCCGAGCACCTGCAGGAGGTCTGGATCGCCGTCCGCGCCAACCTGCGCGCCGTCCTCGAATCCGTAACCCTCGCCGACATCGTCGATGGAAAGCTCCCCGCCTCGATCACGAAACTCACCCGCGACCCCGAAGCGTGGGTGCATCATTAGCATTTCAGCCAGTCAGCATTTCAGCACGCTCAGGCTTCGCCTTCGCTGGTCAGCACTTCAGCATTTCAGCTCTGTTGCCTGATCCTTGACTTTCGGGGTGGCCGTGGTTAGGCTCGCGCTATTGTTCACTTGATAAGTGGAGATGATGTGGGTAGAGAGGGGACGAAGGTCAAGCCTGTTGGGTTCTGGGAGGCCTTCTGGTTCTGGGTGAAGTTGGGTTTTATCAACTTCGGGGGGCCTGCGGGCCAGATCGCGATCATGCACAGGGAGTTGGTGGAGAGGAAGCGGTGGGTCTCTGAGGGCCAGTACTTGAGGACGCTCAACTTCTGCATGCTGTTGCCCGGTCCTGAGGCCCAGCAGGTCGCGACCTACATCGGATGGAGGCTGCACGGGACGGTGGGGGGGATCGTGGCCGGTTCCTTCTTCGTGATCCCCTCCATCTTCGTGCTGTGGCTCCTCTCGTACCTGGCAGTAGCCCACTCGGACGTGCCTGCGATCACGGGGCTCCTGTACGGGATTCAGCCGGTCGTTATTGCCATCGTGGTCGAGGCTGTACTGCGGATCGCCAGGCGTGCCCTCAACCACTACTTGCTCATTGGCTTCTCGGTCGCGGCGTTCGTCGCCCTCTACTTCTTGTCGGTACCCTTCCCGCTCGTAGTGCTGGCCGCCGCCCTCGGTGGGCTTCTCCTGAGCCGCGCGGTGCCCGAAGCCTTCGAGAGTGGCGGGCACGGCTCCCCGCAGGAGGAAGAGTCCGCGGTGGGTCTGGTCGAATCCAACGGCAGGCCGTCGATGTTGCGCAACCTGAGGCTCCTTGGGACGTTCCTGATGCTCTGGGCGGTCCCTGTGGGCGCCCTTTACCTGTGGCGCGGCGGGGACGACGTGCTCGTCGACCAGGCGCTGTTCTTCACGGGCGCCGCCTTCGTCACCTTCGGCGGCGCGTACGCTGTTTTGAGCTACATCTCCGACGTGGCCGTGAGCCAGTACGGGTGGCTGACTGCGGACCAGATGGTGCAGGGACTCGGGCTCGCCGAGTCAACGCCGGGACCGTTGATCATGGTCACCGAGTACGTCGGGTTTATCGGCGCGTACAACGACCCGGGCCCCTTCGCCCCCTTGCTCTACGGGACGCTTGGGGCTTTGATCACTACCTACGCGACGTTCCTGCCGTGCTTCCTGTTTATCTTCCTGCTCGCCCCTTACATAGAGCTTCTGGCCAACAATCGGACGATCAGGGCCGTACTCGTTGGGGTTACGGCGGCGGTCGTCGGCGTCATCGCCAACCTCGCTGTGTTCTTCGCCACACAGGTCCTGTTCCCCGACGGAGTCTCAGTTCAGGGACTCGACGTCTTCGCCCTGATCGTGGCCGTCGCATCGTTCGTCGTGCTCCAAAGCTTCAAGGTCCCGATCTACCTGATGGTCCCTGCCGGCGCCGTCGTGGGAATGGTATGGACGCTCCTTTGAGGCGGTTTGCTTGGCAAACCGCGGCTACAGGCAACAGGTTTCAGGGCAAGGTTTAGCACGATTTGCAGAGGTATCGGCCCCATGCGAATCGCGCTAGCGAAAACAAGAAGCTGAAATGCTGGCAAGCTAGAACGGCCGGCTGGTACCCCCGGTCGGGCGCACGACCAGGACCGGGCAGTGGGCGTGACGGACGACAGAGTCGGCTACGTTACCCATGAGGGCGCGTCTCATCCCGCCGAACCCACGGCTGCCGATCACTATCATGCCGGCGTCGATGTCCTCGGCA
This sequence comes from Rubrobacter sp., assembly GCA_051006095.1. Classification (GTDB taxonomy): domain Bacteria; phylum Actinomycetota; class Rubrobacteria; order Rubrobacterales; family Rubrobacteraceae; genus Rubrobacter_D. The sequence continues at coordinate 8,861 of JBPCIR010000088.1, forward strand.
AGGTGCACTATCGCCTCATCCCTCTCTTCGTCCATCTTCAGGTGGGCGACCGCGACGGTGCCGCCAGCCTCCTTGATCTTCCCTACCTGTTCGTCCAGTATCTCCTGGGCTTCCCTCCTGAGATCTTCGTGCCTAGCCTCGGCGTATTCGTCGTAGACGGCGGCGGGGAACGTGCGCCCGACCGCGACGACGTGCAGACGCGAGCCCGTGCTCTGGGCGAGGTCTATCGCAACCTCAGCCGCCTGCTCCGCGTGCGGAGAACCGTCGGTTGCCAGTAAGATGTGCGTAGGGAAGATTTTCAACCTGACCTCCTTTCGTGGGAGCGTTACTCACAACACTATTCAGACTAGCCAAACTATCAAGGTGGTACACATCGCCCTCTGGTCCTCAGCTCTGTCTCCACAGAAATCCTGTTGCCTGAGACCTGAAGCCGTGGTTTGCAAAGCAAACCGCTTTCAGACCGGCTCGTCGCGGGGCTCGACCAGGATCTCGTTTACGGCGACGTGCTCCGGTTGCACGAGCGCGTGTAGTATCGATGCCGCGACATCCTCCGGATCGAGCACGCGGGCCCCGCCCGGCTGTCCGTACTCCTCAAGCGCCTCCTCGTCCCCGCTCATCGAGATGAGATCCGTCGCCACGTTGCCGGGCTGAATGGTCGTCACCTTCACCCCCGTGCCCGCCGTCTCGAGCCGGAGTCCCTGGGAGAGCGCCTCCACGAAGAACTTGCTAGCCGAGTAGACCGAGAGGCCTGGAAAGACTTTCCGTCCCGCGTCCGAGGAGATAGTCACGATGTGTCCCAGTCCCCTCTCGAGCATTCCCGGTAGCACAGCGCCGACACAGTTGAGCGTGCCTTTGCAGTTGACCTCGACGGTCCGCTCCCACTCCTCCTCGCGGAGGTTCTTCATCAGGGTGTAGTACATGACGCCGGCGCAGTTGACCAGGATCTCCACGGGACCGAGCTCCTCCTCGGCACGCGCTACGAGCGACCGGACCTGCTTGCGGTCCGTAACGTCGGTCGGCGCAACAATACTCTTCCGGCCGCCTGCCCTGTCGAGACCAGACTGGATCTCTAGTAGCGCATCTTCCCGGCGGGCCGCAAGCGCCACATGCGCCCCCGCAGCGTTCAGCGTCCCGGCCACGGCCGCCCCAATGCCGCTAGAGGCCCCGCTCACCACGGCGACTCGGTTCCGGAGAGATCCGACCTCCACGCGGAGTCTACCCTCTCACAGCAGTGTTCACGAGAATCGATCCTTCGTTCCCAACAAGCTGAAATGCTGACCGGCGCGGCATCGGGAAGGCCCAAGCCTTCCCGATGCCGTTATCAGCGGGAGCTCCAGTTGTACTCCGTCTCCTGTACCTCCCGAGGCCAGAGGTACCCGAAGAACTCGAGCTTCTCTACAACCTTACGGGCGCTCTCTTCCGGCGACTCTTCGTCGGTCTTGAGGACGAGGTCAGGGGCGGCGGGCGGCTCGTAGGGGTCGGAGACGCCTGTGAACTGCTCTATCTCGCCGGAGAAGGCTTTCTTGTAGAGGCCCTTGACGTCCCTCTCCGCGCAAACCTCCAACGGGGCATCGACGAAGACCTCGACGAAGTCTACGATCCTGCGCCGCACCTGGTCCCGCGCCTCCTTGTAAGGCGAGATGGCGCTGACGATCACACCCACCCCGTTGCGCGTGAGCAGGTTCGCCACAAAGCCGATCCTCAAGACGTTTGTGTTGCGGTCGTCCCTGGAGAAGGTAAGGCCTTTGGAGAGGTTGGTCCTCACTATGTCCCCGTCGAGGACCTCAACGTGCCGCTCCCTATCGCGCAGCTCGCGCTCGACGAGCTCGGAGATGGTCGTCTTGCCGGACCCTGATAGACCGGTGAACCACAACGTGAATCCGCGATCTTCGTTCATATACTTTCCTTTCGACGCTTCGACTATCTTTCAGCCGTAGTTTACATTTCTCTCTTTGTACTGCTCACACGACGATCGTAGGATCGTTGGGGGAGAGCCCATCGGGGTCGTTGAGCTCGGCGCCTTCTGGCGCGGGCACGTCCCCGTCGAGGAGCGGGTCTTTCGTCTCTACCATCCACGCATCGAGCCTCCCGCGCAATTCCTCCTGCGTACCCGAATGGGCGGGATCACCGGCTAGGTTGTGCGCCTCGTTAGGGTCGAGGACGAGGTCGTAGAGTTGCTCGGGGGGGATCGTACGCTCGCCCCACCCATGCGAGAGCAGCAGGTCCTTGCTCGGGCCGTCGTCGGTGTTCGGGAGGACTGGCTTCGTGCGGTCGCCGAAGCGCCGGATGTACTTCCAGCGGTGGGTGCGGACGCACCGCTCAGGCTCGTAGGCGACGTGGTAGGTCTTCTCGGCGAAGATGGCGTCCCTGACCTCCTCGGCCTCCCCGTTCGCGAGAGGGAGGAGCGACTCGCCCTGCAGCCACTCGGGCTTCTGGATACCGGCGAGATCACAGACCGTCGGGAACAGGTCTATGTGGGAGACGAGGGCGTCGCTCGCCTTACCGCCGGTGAAACCTCCAGGCCCGCGCAGGATGAGTATGACGCCGAGCCCCCTGTCGTAGAGGGTGGCTTTCGCGCCGGGGAAGGCGAGGCCATGGTCGGTCGTGCAGATCACGAGCGTGTCGTCTGCCAACCCTTCGGCGTCGAGGGCGTCGAGAACGGCTCCTACGCCCCGGTCCAACGACCTGGCACTCTCCTGGAAGGCTGCCATGTCGAGGCGCGTCTCGGGAGCATCAGGCAAGTTGGGCGGGGGAATGACGTAGTTGGCTTTCTTGGGGGAGCTTGGACGGAACCACTCGCGGTGGGTCTCGAAGAACCCGACGGAGAGAAAGAAAGACCTGTCGCTGGCGCGCTCTAGCAGATCGAGCGTCACTGGCACGACGTCGTCGGTGTGGCTGGTGCTGATCTTGATGACCTCGTCGTATCCTATGACGTCGGGCTTCTTGGAGATGTGCTGCTCGCCGATGAGCGCCGACCAGTATCCGAGATCTCGAAGGGTGTGCACGATGTGGTGCCTGTAATCCTTGAGCGAGAACCCGCGGTGGGCGAGGCCGACCATCCCGTTAGAGTGGGCGTACTGGCCCGTCAGCAAACAGGCCCGGCTCCCGGAACACGTCGGTGCCGCGCAGAATGCCTTGCGAAAGAGCACGCCCTCCTCGGCGAGTCGCTGGATACTGGGCGTCCTGACGGAGTAGCCGTAGGGTCTGACCCACCGCCCTGTATCGTGGGAGTGGATGTATAGGATGTTCGGAAGTTCCGGCAACTTTATCCTTTCTGCACGGGCTTCGCGTCACCCCGCAAGGAGCGGGGTCATGATCTCTATCTGCGCTGAGCTCGTTGCCCTTTCATGAGCACTTCGATGACTTCCGGGCGGGAGAACTCTGGGGGCGGGTACTCGCCTTTGGAGAGCATCTCGCGGACTTTCGTGCCAGAGAGGAAGACGTGCGAGTCGGGGTCGTGAGGGCAGGTCTTCGATGAGCCCATGCCCTCGCACTCCGTGCAGAAGAAAGCGTGCTCGAAGAAGAGAGGTGTGATCCCGAGCTCCTCAGGCTCGAACTCCTCGAAGATGTGCTGGGCGTCGTAGGTCCCGTAGTAGCTGCCGACACCGGCGTGGTCACGTCCGACGATGAAGTGCGAGCAACCGTAGTTCTTGCGGCAGATCGCGTGAAAGATAGCCTCCCTCGGACCGGCGTAGCGCATCGCTGCGGGGAAGACCGCGAGCATCGTGCGGTCTTCTGGGTAGTAGCGGTCCAGGATCACCTCGTAAGACCTCATCCTCACGTCGGCCGGTATGTCGTCTGATTTTGTCTCCCCGACGAGCGGGTTCAGAAGTAGCCCGTCCACCGTCTCGAGGGCGCTCTTCTGGATGTATTCGTGCGCCCGGTGGACGGGGTTACGAGTCTGGAAGCCGACGATCCGCTTCCAACCCTTCTCTGCGAACGCGGCCCTGAGCTGGGCCGGCGTGTAGTAGTAACGGGGGAAACGCCCCTCATCAGGCGGGCGCAGGAGCTCTACTTCGCCGCCGAGCAAGACGTCGCCCTGCCTGTAGACGGCCGCGACGCCGGGATGGGCGGCGTCGGTGGTCCTGTAGACTATCCTGGCCTCGCGCTCCTTGTCGTAGCCGTACATCTCTCTGAGCACCATGGTGGCCACAGGCTCCCCGGAACCGTCCACGAGGGCCACCTCGGAACCCTCCGAGAGCCCGCCTGCCTGCTCCTCGTCGACTGACACGGTGACGGGCAGGCTCCAGGCGAGGCCGCTCTGGAGGCGCATGTCCTCGACAACGCCCTCGTACTCTTCGCGCAGCATGAACCCTTCGAGGGGGCTGAAGACGCCGGTCGAGATCATCTGCAAATCCGATAGAGCCCGCGGGCTCAAGGGCACTTTCGGTAGCTCCGCGGCCTCCATCGAACGCTCCCTGATCTCCTCTTCGGGGACAACGCGGTCTATGAGTTCCCCCCCGTGCGGGGTTATCGCGGTCTCTGTTGTGAGCAAGATCTTCTCCTTGTTGTGTCTTCCTTCGTCCCTGGCAGAGAGCCGCCTTACGGATGGGATCGCGTGCGCCGCCAGCTCGTAGTAGTAGGGCAAACACTGCTCGTAGACGGCCTCGAGCTCCTTGGGCAGCTCGGGGTCCCTGCGCTCGGCCGGCTCTATGCCAGTGCTGCTCTCGGCATCCTCGTGCCATCCCTCCCAGCTATCCCACTTGTTGACGTCCCCCGACTCCCACGTGAGGGAGCCTGACCTGAAAGGTACTTCGAGGTGCTCGCAGTAGGCGGCCAGCACACCAGCCGGGTTCTCCGAGAAGGTCATCGCATCAACGACGGCAACGTCCTCCCCCGCGTCCGTCGCATAACGGAAGAGCCTGTAAAGATCCTCGTATCCGGTCTCCTCCATCGTAAAGTCGGGCCACATTTTGTACAGCGACACCAACACGTACTTAGGGTCCCTCACGATAAAGGTGTTGACGAACCGCGAGGCGAACTCGGGACTCAACAGATTCTTGACGTAGTAGGCCATGTCCTTGAGAAACACGCGCTGCTCGCGCGGCCTGAAGACATCCTCGAGCACCCGCTCGTAACTGTACTCGGCCTTCGGCTCGGCATCCGCAAAGCGGCCGCTCAGCCTATCCTCTCCATAATAGTAAGAGGCCGAAAACGGCTCGTGCAAAACCTCGAAGTCGTCCCTCTCCACAAAGACTCTCTCGAACGCCGTAGATATCGAACGCGGTACAGCCCACAACGCAACGGGTTTGCTCTGTGTCACATGCGCCCCTCTCTCATACTCAACAGAATAGGCGTCCCAGACTCTGCCGGGATACGCCTTGACGTCATCAGAGCATACCGCGAGGCAGATTAACTACTTTGTCTACTGAATTTATAGGCATCGCAAGACTGTAGACCAGCATCATTGCAAGGTCAAGCCACTCCGCCGATTTTCCCTCTCCGAGGAGAGCTGACAAGCTGAAATGCTGACTAGCCGAAACCAGGAAGCCGCCCTGCGGCGTCTTTCTGGGCGTATTCTTCGTACATCCTCTTCACCGTCGCGGGCTCGGCTTCGGCAAGGTCCCTTCTCTGGTCTAGGTCGTTTACGGCGTCGAAGAGGTGGGCGTCGGCCCCGTCGGTGCGGCAGAACATCACCCTGTGCTCGTCCCTGCAGCACACGTAATTCTTGTAGCCCTGGGTGATATGGTCTCTCGGTCGCAGGGGCTCTTTACCCTCCAGTATCGGCACCAGGTCCTGCCCGTCCATGGGCATGGGATGCTCGACCCCGAGGAAGCCCAGGATCGTCGGCGCGACGTCGTGGGTCGAAGCGTAGAAGTCGCTGGTCTTGCCGGCTCCCTCGCCCCGCGGGTGCCTCACCATGAGGACGATATCTGTCAGCTCGGGGTAGAGGGCGTAGGCGAGCTTGCCCGTGTAGCCGTGTTCTCCGAGGAGGTGGCCGTGGTCGGAGACGACCACGAACAGGGTCCTCTCCATCACCCCGAGCTCATTCGCCCTCTCGATGAACTTCCCGAGCCAACGGTCCATCATGGTGACCTCGGCGGCGTAGAGTGCCCTCATCCTGAGGAGCTGGCGGTCGGTGAGGTAGTCGTCGCTGCCGTAGTTGTCGTCCAGGGGCTCCTTGCCTCTGTAGCCCTCATCGTAGAGGCTCACGTACTCCTCGGGCGGGTCCCAGGGCTCGTGGGGGTCGTAGCAGTCCGCTACCAGGAAGAAAGGCCGGTTCTCACCGGTGGCCACCTCGAGTACATCCATGGCGTCGAGGAACACCCTGGGTGCGAACCAGTCTTCCTCGCCCTTGCGGCCCTGCACGTTGGCCAGGTACTGGCGGGCCTTCTTGCCTTCTCCCAGTATGATGTACTGGTCTCGCATCTTTTCCTCGGAGATAGTGGCGGGGTCCTTGTAGGGGTCCTTCTCCTGGCCCCGGATCATTTCGTAAGCCCCGAAGCCCCGGCCGAAGTTCATGGGGAACTGTACGTAGGTGTCGGTCACGAGGTAGGTGCCGAAGCCCTCTTTCGAGAGTATCTCGGCCACCGTAGTATGTCCGGCAGGGATCGGCTTCCACCCGAAGGCCGTCGGTCGGGTTGGCCAGGTCCTCATCCCGGTGTGGATGGCGCGCCTCACCGGTATCGTGGGCATGGCCTCGGGGTAGGATTGGGTGAAGAGCACGCTCTCTTTGGCGAGGGCGTCGAGGGTCGGGGTCTGTATCCAGTCGTTGCCGTAGGCGCCGACGTGGTCCCTCCTCAGACTATCAATGATGACCAGGATGACGTTCGGCCCGACTCCCCCGCCTGGGAGGTACTCCTCGGGCATCCGCGGCATCTTGTCGGCGAAGCCGGCGCACCCGGCCGCGCCGAGCAGAGGCACCCCGGCCGCACCCGCGCCGGCGGCCTTCAAGAAGTCCCTGCGCGTCAACGTCCTCTTCGGTCTCTTGCTCACTCCAGGCCGACTCTCGCAGTGTTCCGCAAAATCCGCACTGTAGCAGCAATTCAGCTTATAAGCTGTCGCACTTCTCTTGGAGGCTTCAGGCTACAGGTCACAGGCATCAGCAAAATACCTGAAACCTGATGCCTATCAAGCCATGTTCGCCTTGAGGGCGTCGGCCAGGTGATAGACGGGCGTGAGTTTGTCCGGGTTCTCTATCTCCATGTACTCGACGAACTCCTCCTCCGAGTCGAAGTGCATCTTGGGGTTGCTCTCCTTCTCCTCTCTCAGGGTCGAGTGTTCGCGGTCGTTGTAGTCGTGACCTGGGTAGACGAGCAGGTCGTCGGGGAGGGAGCGGTAGGTGTAATAGAGGGTGTGATACTGGCGGACCGCGTTGCCGTTTGGGAGGTCGGTGCGTCCGCAGGACCCTATTAGCAGGGCGTCGGCGGTGAGGATGCGGCCAGGCAGTGCGACGGAGACGAGGTCCTTGGCGTGTCCCGGGGTGTGGATGAACTTGATGGAAAGGTCGCCGACTAGAAAACGGTCGCCGTCCTCGACCCTTATGTCTACGCAGCTCGCCGGCGCTTTCTCGTGCATAACGATCTTCGCCGTCGTCTTGGACTTGAGTTCCCTGGCGCCTGAGATGTGGTCGGCGTGGGTGTGAGTGTCCACTATATAGGCCGGCTTCAGACCGTGCTCGAAGACATAGTCGAGCATGGGCTCGACCATCTCCAGCTCGGGGTCGAAGATCGCGGCCGAACGGTTGTCGGCGAC